>DYTA01000030.1 GCA_020726205.1 Nitrosospira multiformis | reverse complement strand
GAAGAACCATTATACATTGAATATAAAATAGTTTGTAAATTTTATTACAAACTATTTTATATTCAAGCGATGACGTTTGTCTAATTAAAGCTATTTCTTTCCCAGCTTCCGTAAGTTGGATTAGGTAAAGAGAAAAATTCTTGACCAAATTTATTATAGAATGAGCTATTTGGATCTTGTTTAATCGCATCGCTTTGTTTAATATTAGGGAAGTCTTGAATATTATCACCAAAATAAGCTAGAACTTTAACTGGCTTCATTTTTTCAATAGCAATAATTTGGTTATAGTCACCAGCAATTACAGCATTAAAGCGAGGTGTTTTATCACTATCTTTTGAACCATTCGCAAATACTACATTATCATAACAAATCCCAGCAGATTTTAAATTATCTACAGTTGCAGATTGAATTTTGTCATCAAAATGCCCATCACGATTAGTTACTAGAATTACTTTGCCACCTATTTTTTGAATTGAACAAGTGAAGTTTTTCGCACCTGGTGTTGCAATTGAAGCTTTTTGTTCCATAAATGCATAATTACTTTGTGGAGTATAACTACTGCAACTTAACACGTTACCTTTTTCGTATTGACTATTATCCAAGACTGTTTCGTCAATATCCATAATCACGCCCCAACTATGTTTCTTAAGGCTCTCTTGTTTAACCTTCGCAGAGACTTTTTCAAGACCTATAGCAAAAGTTTGATGGTATTGTGCATTACGCTCAACTGAATCACGATACCATTTAGTTGCATTGTAATTATTTGATGTTTCAGCTTGTCCAGGAACACAGCCTGTGCTTGCAGCAAGATCTGTAGCTAATGGTGCACTAGAAGTATTAGCCGCAAATGCTCCAAATGGTAATAAACTTGCAATTGCTAATGTAGATAATAAAGATTTTAAACGCATAGTTTTCTCCTAAAAGTTAATAATTTTTCTTGAGTTTTAAATTGTTAGCAATTCGTTGATAAAATTCATAGCGTTGTTGGTCAATTATCTTGCTTTCAACGGCTTGTCGAACTGCACATGCTGGTTCATTAAGATGGACACAATTATTAAATTTACAACCGCCTAGAAATTCTCGCATTTCAGGAAAATATTCAGCAAATTGTGTTAATTCAATATGGTATAAACCAAATTCTTGTAGACCAGGGCAATCGGTTAAGTCACTATTACCATCAATATGATATAAGGTTGCATTGGTTGTAGTGTGACAACCGCTATTTTCATATTTTGTAATTTCTCCAGTTCTAGCACCTGCTTCTGGGCAAATTTGATTTGTAATGGTTGATTTACCCATTCCAGATTGCCCGATTAATAACGTACGTTTACCTATTAAATAGGGCATTAACTGCTCACAATTATCAACGGCACTTAGTTCTAAAATTTGGTATTTTAATTGCTCGTTAAAAACAGCTTTCAATTTATTAGCAAATTCAGTTGACTCAGGTAAATCCATTTTATTAATAACAATCAATGGCTCAATTTGGCTTTCTTCTGCACAAATTAAGCAACTGTTCAAAAAGCTGAGATTAAAATTAGGTTTGACCGCAACAACAATAATAATTTGATCCAAGTTACTAGCAATTATTTTACTGCGATTATGATCGCTACGGTAAATTAAATTTTCACGTTCAATTACTTGTACAATTTGTACTTGTTCATCATTAATTAACTTCAATTCAACTTTATCACCAACCACAAATTCAGTTTTTTTACCTTTAGTCACGGCTTGATAGTTTTTATTTTGATATTCAACAATGAATTGTCGACCATAACTACTAATAATTAGTCCTGTTTGCAAATTAGCGCTCCAAATTAGCAATGCGTACGCTTGCTGGTGGGTGAGAGTAATAAAATTTTACATATAAATCATCTGGTGTTAGAGTGCTTGCATTATCTCGATATAGTTTAATTAATCCAGTAATTAGATCTTGCTTATTACTGTGCTCTTTTGCAAAATCATCAGCTTCAAATTCATTATGACGTGACATTAAGCTACTTAGCGGTGCTAAAGGTAAGCTAATTAAACCAAGTAAGATTGACAGCAATAATAAGCCACTTGCATGATTAACTGTTTGGACATTTAGAGCATTATAAAACCAACTTTGATTAATTAATAAACTAAAAATAAATAAACCAAGTAAAGTTAAACCAAATGATACTATCATTTGTTTAATAATATGTTTCTTTTTAAAGTGTCCTAATTCATGCGCCAAAACAGCGATGATTTCAGCATGCGAAAGTTGTTTTAGTAATGTATCAAAAAATACAATTCTTTTACTTGAGCCTAAACCAGTAAAATAAGCATTACCATGACTTGAGCGTTTAGAGCCATCCATTACAAAAACACCTTGGGATTTAAAACCACATTCAGTTAATAGATTATCAATTTTGTTTTTTAGCTCGAGATCTTCCAGTGGGGTAAATTTATTAAATAATGGAGCAATAAACGTTGGATAAATCAGTAAAATTAATAAATTAAAACCAACTAATACCAGCCATACCCAAATCCACCATGATGTGCCAAGTGTTTGCATTAACCACATAACCAAATACAGTAATGGTATTCCAATAACGAGACTTAAGATTAGACCTTTGAATAAGTCTTTGATAAATAAACCTAAAGTCATGTTATTAAATCCAAATTTTTGTTCAATTTGGAACGTACTAAAATAACTTAGTGGTAGACTTAACAGGGAACTTAGTAATGTGTAAATGATTATTAGCGATACTTCACTACTAAGTGGATAATTACTAGAAATTAGATATTGAGCAATAAATTCAAGTCCACCTCCAAGTGTAAAAGCTAATAAAATTAATGCGCTATACATAATTTCAGTTTTAGCTAACGAAAGTTTTGCAAGTGAGTATTGTCCTGCTTTCTGATGTTCTTCTAGAGTAATGTATTGAGTAAATGCGTTTGGAACTTGTTGGTAATTTTTTTGAATTGATTTAATTTGACGGTGGTTTAGATATAGTTTTAATAAACTATCGGCAAGCAAAAAAAATATGAAAAGTATACGAAATGATGTCATTATGATTTTAATATCCTTAGCTAAATTATAATACTAATATAATATTGTACCAGAAAATACAATGTTAGATGTTAGTGGTACGGCGATTTAATTTTTTCAAAATAAAAAATCCTGCTAATTTTGTGACTAGCAGGATTTTATTTTGATAATTAAATTGATTAAGCTACTACTTCTGCAGTTTCAATTATAATTGCTTGTGTTGGTACATCATCATGCATACCATGACGACCTGTTTTTACTTGTTCAATTTTGTCAACAACATCTGTACCTGCAATAACTTTACCAAAAACGGCATAACCCCAACCATACATATCTTCACCTTTGAAATTCAAAAATTCATTATCTTTAACATTAATGAAGAATTGAGCTGTTGCAGAATGAGGTTGCATAGTACGAGCCATTGCAATCGTATATTTGTCATTTTTAAGACCATTTGCTGCCTCATTTTTAATTGGTGCTTTGGTATTACCTTCTTTCATATCTTTATCCATACCGCCACCTTGAATCATAAAATCTTTGATTACACGGTGAAAAATTTTACCATTATAATGACCTGATTTCACGTATTCAATGAAATTCGCCACTGTTAATGGTGCTTTTTCAGCGTTTAATTCTAATGTAATATCACCGTGATTAGTTTTTAAAAGTACTTGAGTCATTGTTAATCCTTACTCTAAAAAATTATGAATTTTTGTGATTATGCGCAATTTTAACATAGTGCTGAGCCGAATATTCAAGATGCTTGATTTCTGCAGTAGTTAATTCTCGAATAGCTTTTACTGGATTGCCAAAGTATAGATATCCAGTATTTAGATGTTTACCTTGTGGCACCAAGCTTCCTGCGCCAATCATTACGTTATCTTCAACAATTACATTGTCTAAGATAGTTGTTCCCATGCCGACTAAAATATTATTGTGTAATGTACATGCATGTAAACAACAGTTATGTCCAATAGTAACGTTATTACCAATAATTAAAGGTGTCTCTGCTGTCTTACCTGGATTATGATGTGTAACATGAAGCATAGTTAAATCTTGAATATTACTGTTGTTACCAATCTTTATTTCAGCAACATCACCTCTAATTACAGCATTACACCAAATAGATGCTCCATCACCGATAGTTACACGACCAATAATCACTGCACTTGGATCGATAAAAGCACTTTTAGCAATATGTGGAGTGTGTTCGCAATAGGAACGGATATTTGTCAATCTATTTTCTACCAATTAATTGTTTCAATTAAGTGATTTTGATTGGTATAGATACACACGTCACCAGCAATTTCTAATGATTTTTTAACGATCTGTTCTGCTGTTAGATGTTCTGTATTTTCAGTTAATGCTTTGGCAGCTGAATACGCATATGAACCACCAGAACCAATTGCAGCAATATTATGTTCTGGTTCTAATACATCACCAGTACCAGTAATAATTAAACTATGTTCTTTATCCGCAACAATTAACATAGCTTCTAATTTTTGTAACATTCTATCAGTACGCCAATCTTTAGCTAATTCAACTGCAGAGCGCATTAATGCTCCATTATGCATTTCTAATTTTGCTTCAAAGCGTTCAAATAAGGTAAACGCATCAGCTGTCGCACCTGCAAATCCTGCAATAACTTGTCCTTTATATAAACGACGAATTTTACGTGCGGTAGATTTAATCACGATGTGTCCAAGGGTAACTTGTCCATCACCGCCTACTGCTACTTGATTTCCTTTGCGAACGGCTACAATCGTAGTTCCGTGATATTGTTCCATACTGATTATCCTTTCTTGTTTTTAGCTATAATGCTCGTGATTATAGCCTATATTATGTTAAAATATGCGGTCTAGATTGTGTTATTTCAATAGCGTTTACAAGATTTAAGGAAAATAAATGTTAAATATTACTTTACCAGATGGTTCAGTGCGCCAATTTGATGGTGCTGTAACTGTTTTTGATGTTGCTAAAAACATCAGTTCGAGCTTGGCTAAAGCAACTTTAGCTGGAGTTGTTGATGATAAATTAGTTGATGTTAGTCACTTGATTACAGCTGATGCTAATTTACGTTTAATCACGGATAAAGATCCTGAAGGTTTAGAAGTAATTCGTCATTCAACGGCACATTTATTAGCTCAGGCAGTAAAACAATTATATCCAATGGCTCAAGTTACAATTGGACCTGTGATTGAAAATGGGTTCTATTATGACTTCAGTTTTGAGCGTCCATTTACACCAGAAGATTTAGTTGCAATTGAAAAGAAAATGGCTAATTTAGTTGATCAAAATATTGCAATTGAACGTGTAGAAATGAGCAGAGAAGATGCTATTAAATATTTTGATTCAATTGGTGAGAAATATAAAGTAGAAATTATCAGTGCGATACCTGAAGGACAAACTATTTCTTTGTACCGTCAGGGTGATTTCACGGATTTGTGCCGTGGTACTCATGTGCCAAGCACAAGCAAATTAAAAGCATTTAAGCTAATGAAATTGGCTGGGGCGTATTGGCGTGGTAATTCAGATAATGAGATGTTACAACGTGTATATGGTACAGCATGGCGTAATAAAGATGAATTAAAAGATTACTTATTTATGCTTGAAGAAGCTGAAAAACGTGATCATCGTAAAATTGGTAAGCAACTTGACTTATTTCATTTACAAGAAGAAGCTCCAGGTATGGTGTTTTGGCATCGCAAGGGATGGGCTATTTGGCAAGTTATTGAGCAATATATGCGCAAAGAGTTAGATATTGATGGATATCAAGAAGTAAAAACACCGCAAGTTGTTGATCGTAGTTTGTGGGAAAAATCTGGGCATTGGGAAATGTATAGTGATTTGATGTTTGTTACTAAGTCTGAAAATCGTGATTATGCAGTAAAACCTATGAATTGTCCATGTCATATTCAAATATTTAATCAGGGATTAAAATCATATCGTGATTTACCATTGCGTATGGCTGAATTTGGATCTTGCCATCGGAATGAGCCTTCTGGTTCGCTACATGGAATTATGCGTGTTCGTAATTTTGTTCAAGATGATGCACATATTTTTTGTACTGAAGAACAAATTGAATCAGAATCAATTAAATTTATTGATTTAGTCTATCGTGTATACAAAAAATTTGGTTTTGAAAAAATTGAGGTTAAACTATCAACTCGTCCAGAAAAAAGAGTTGGGGCTGATGATTTATGGGATTCTGCAGAACAAGCATTAGCTACTGCATTAGAACATCGTGGTTTAACATATGAACTTCAGCCTGGTGAGGGTGCTTTTTATGGACCAAAAGTTGAATTTGCACTGAAAGATTGTTTAGGTCGTGAATGGCAATGTGGAACATTACAACTTGATTTTAATTTACCAACTCGTCTTGGTGCAAGCTATATTGCTGAAGATGGTAGTAAAAAAATTCCAGTAATGTTACATCGTGCTGCTCTTGGTTCATTAGAGCGTTTTATTGGTGTACTTATAGAACATCATGCTGGTAATTTACCTTATTGGTTAGCTCCTGTACAAGTTGTAGTATTAAATATTTCAGAAAAACAAGCTGAATATGCAACTAAAGTTTACGAACAATTAAGAGAAATGGGTGTTCGAGCTGATATTGACTTGTCTAATGAAAAGGTTGGTTATAAAATTCGCCAACAAACTATGCAAAAGGTTCCGTACTTGATTGTTGTTGGTGATAATGAAGTTACTAATGTACAAGTGACAGTACGTAAACATGATGGTTCAGACTTAGGTGCGATGTCATTGCAAGAGTTTGTGACATTAGAAAAATAACTAATTGGTGATTGTCATAGCGTTAATAATAAGTGGCGCTGTGACAATGTAAATTATGTTAAAATTAAGTTTAGTCCATTAATTAAAAGGGGTATATTAAGATGTCAAAGCGTAATTTGATTTTAGGGTTAATCGGTTCATTTGGTTTGATGGCAAATGTAATGGCTGCTACTCCATCTACAACAGAATCTGCTGTATCAATTAATAAATTACCAAAAATTGAATCAGTTCCTGTATTGGTTGAGCGTGTTGATTTAGTGCAAGCAATGCCAAATGCAGTTCTATTTAATTTGGGTGAAAGTTTAATTAGTCCTCAATTTGCACCAATTTTGGCATGGAATGCTACTTATTTACGTACTGATATGTCAGCAAAAATCAAAATATCAGGAAATGCTGATGATTACAAAAATAGTAAGCAAAATGCTAAACTTGCGATGCAACGTGCTGTAAATATTCGTGATGCTTTATTAGATATGGGCGTTGCTGATCAACAAATGGATGTAGTTTCATTAGGTGAACGAGATCCTAAATTTAAAAAAGATCCAGATGGTCATCAACCACGTAACCAACGTGTAGATTTATTCTATACTGCAAAGGCACCAAAAGGTTATGAAGTTGAAAAAGTTCCTGTAGTTAGAACTGATTCTTATGAACAAGAAGTTATTCCTGAACCAATTAAATAATTTTTAACTTGTTGCATGCAAACCATTCAGTGTTAATCTGAATGGTTTTAGTATATATATATGAGTTATCACTATTATAAAAAAGAGTAGTAAGCGTGAAAATCAAGCAGAATAAAAAGCTAATAGAAAATTTTATGGCAATGCTGATTTTACAAATATCAAATTATGTCTTTCCTTTTTTAACAATTCCATATTTATCACGCACTTTATCTACAACACATTATGGTGTCGTATTATTTGCACTATCGATAACAAGTTATCTGGGCTTGGTCTGTGATTATGGGTTTGGTTTAACAGCAACTAGAGATGCTTCAAAATCACGAGACAATCCAGCTGAGATTAATTTGTTGCTAAGTTCAGTGACAGTAATTAAATTTTTATTGTTCATCGTGATGTTTGTTGGTGCTATCCTGTATATATTATTCAATCCATACTATCGTCAGGATTGTATTATCTATTGTGCAACTTTTTTAAGTGTTATTTACAACGTATTCTTTCCTGCGTGGTTATTCCAAGGGTTAGAAAAAATGCGTTATATTACGTTTGTAAATGTGATAATGCGTTTAATTTCAGTCGCTTTAATTTTCTCATGTGTTCATAATGATCGTGATTATGTATTAATTCCTCTTCTAAATTTAGTTCCTGTTGTGTGTGGGATTATTTACATTCAATATGTATTACATAAAAAATTATTTATTTCTTATCTAGTGCCTAACATATCGCAATTGTTATTTCAAATTCGCCAAGGTTGGCATATCTTTTTGTCAACGATTATCGGTAGTTTTTATGCAACCTCAAATAGCTTTATGCTTGGGTTATTTACACATAATGTTACTTATGTCGCGTATTATGCTAATGCTGAAAAAATTGTTACAGCTATGAATAGTGTATACGGCGCATTTTTTTCTGCATTATTTCCTCAAGCTGTAAAATTATTGGCAGAAGACAGAGTAAATGGGATTCTTTACATTAAGAAAAAAATTTGGCAAACTGCAATTTTGTCATTGCTTATTAGTCTAATTATTTTTGTTTTAGCAAAAATGATTGTGTTGTTTTTATTAGGAAGTAAATATTTACCAACGGTGAATGTATTACGTATTTTAATTTTTGTTCCTGTTGTTATTTGTATTAGTAATTTACTCGTTATTCAAACCATTATTCCTTTGGGGCATGAGCGTATTTTGCCTAGACTATATGCTGGAAGTAGCTTACTTTATTTATTGTTAACTTATTTCTTGGTGCCAAAATATGCATATATAGGTATGGCGATTAGTGTTTTGATTGTTGAGTTAGTTGTTATTATTATTGCATACTGGTTTCTTAAATTTAAAAAAATATTATAAGAATTATGAAATGTTAAAAGCATTGATCGTTACGGTGGCGTATAATCCACCAACTAGCTTATTAGATAATTTGCAGGTTGATTATTATCCTCATATGGTGGTCGATAACTCAGAACAAGAGACTATCTGGCTAAAAAATTACTGTGCAGAACATAATCATGTTTATCAATGGTTAGGCGATAATTTAGGTATTGCTAAGGCTCTGAATGTTGGAGCTGAATATGCGATTGAAAACGGATTTGATTATATTGTAACGATGGATCAAGATAGTAGATTAATTAACTTGTTATTAAAGCAGTTAAGTGATTATATTGCAAATTATACGAGTAAAAATAATGTTGCGATTTTTTCACCACGTCACATAAATGAAGGCGTTGATTTGCATCAGATTAAAGCTGAGGTTACGAATGATTTTTATGCTATGAGTTCAGGAAATTTTTTAAATTTATCCATTTGGAAACAAATTGGTAAATTTAATGAACAATTATTCATTGATATGGTAGATGTTGAATATTATGTTCGTGCTTTAATAGCAGGATATCAAGTTTTAACTGTTCAGCGTATAACAATGCTGCATCATATGGGACATAATTCTCATATTCGTTGGGTTGGGAAATATGGGTTCGATGTGTGGAATCATAGCAAAATTCGTAAATACTACCAGGCAAGAAATTTTTGGTATGTATATAATAAATATCATCAAAAACTACCGCAGCTTATTTTTATCAAAAAAATGATTCGTAAAATGCCAATTTCAATTGTTTTATTTGAAAAAGATAAACTTAGTAAATTATATTATTATCTACGTGGATATATTGACTATTTACGTGGTAAATTAGGAAAAATATATTTTTAATTATGAAGTTTCAATTAAATAAAAGTAGTGTACCTCCAGCTATAAGAGTTGT
>DYTA01000029.1 GCA_020726205.1 Nitrosospira multiformis | reverse complement strand
GGTTCTTTATTAATTAATAATTTAATTAACAAATCCTCATCAAATGAACCAACAACAGAAACTACTGCCGTTGAAGCTAGCATGAAAGATGGCATGATAGAGAAATTATTTATTGATTTTGATATTGATAATTTTAAATTAGCTTTGTCTCAGGTAAACGTTGTAAATTTTCCACGTTTAGGTGGTGAGTTAAATATTTTGTCGCATGATAATTTAAATTATTCAATTAATGCGAAAAATCTTACTATGCAAACTAGTGCTGGTTATTTGTTTGATAATGCAAAGGTTTCTGGAAACTATACAGTTAATAAATTAGGTAGTGTATCTTTATCTAATACTAATTTAGTTGCATTAAATAACTTGTTGAGTTTATTTGATGCAACTAATGGTTTATTAATAGATGGAACTATAAGAAACATAGACTATAGTTGGCATGGTGCATTTTTAAAACCTAATACATATCAATTAAACGCTGTTTTTAATAATATTTCTTTAAAATCATTACGACCAGAATATCCTAGTTTGAGCAATGTTAGTGGGGATATATTATTTACAAAAAATTCAGGTAAATTAAATTTATCTTTGAATAATAGTGTATTAAATTATGATCATATATTTCTTATTCCTTATGAATTTAAGTTTTTAAATACTAGTGTTGATTGGAATATATCTGATAAAAAAATTGTTACAGTTAATTTACATGATACAAATCTTGAAACTAAAGATTTTAAAGCTAATGCTAAAGGTGTTTATACGTATAATCCAAATAATCCTATTAGTCCTAGTTATTTATCAATGACAGCTCATGTTGATCGTGTTTTTACTAGTAAGGTTGGTGATTATTTACCTAAATCAATTCCAATGAGCGTACACAAATGGTTAAATATGGGGTTGGTTGATGGGTATGGTGTTAACGCAAATATGATATTAAAAGGTCCATTAAGTAATTTCCCTTTTCGTGATGGAAATGGCTTATTTTATATTACTGCTGATTTAGATAAAGCTAAGCTACAGTATGTAAAAGATTGGCCAATGATGGAAAATATTCAAGGTCAGTTTATTCTCAAAAATACTAATATTACGGTTAAGGCTAAGTCAGCTATTTTACAAGGAAATTATTTAGATCCAACAATAGTTGTAATTCCTGATTATTCAGATCCAAATGGAGTATATTTGACTGCTGATGGAAAAGCCCATGGTAGCACTGCTAATTTTATGGATTATTTAAAGAAAACGCCTGTTAATAATATAATTGGTAAGTTGCCAGAAAAATTAGTTAGCAGTGGTAATGGTAACTTAAAAATTTACTTAAAGGTGCCTTTTTCAGATCCTAAACATACAGAGGTAAAAGGAACTTATCATTTTGATAATAATAATATCAAATTTGCCTTGCCAATACCTGAGTTAATGAATGTAAATGGTGATTTAGGTTTCTCACAACATGGTGTAGATATAAATAATTTATCAACTACTGCATTTAATTCAAAATTAAATCTCTATGCAGGTGTTAATAATGATAAAAAAATGTGGTTTAAAGTTGTTGCGCCAAATTTAGACTATTACTCTGTTAGTCAATATTACTTGCAACCTTTATCTGGTTTAATTGGTGGTAATGCTGCGACGGAAGTTAATTTTCAGATCGGTAAATATAGTATTGAAAATTTAACGGCAACTAGTAATTTAGTCGGTGTACATTTAGATGCGCCAGCACCATTAGGTAAATTGGAATCAACTCCTAGTAATTTATTGGTAAATATTGTTCCAAATCAACAATCAAATGGTGTAGTAATAAATTGGGCTTATAATAATTTTATTAGTGGGCAACAAATTTTGAGTGATAAGCCAAATGAAGTTCCTGGTCAAATAAAATTAGGTACAACAAGTTATATGCTAAATCCAGATCCGAAATCGCTAATGACGATAAATGCTAAAATTAGTAAAATTAATATTGAAGAATGGATTTCAACGGTATCTAAAGTTGTCAAAACAATTAAAGATGGTAAAAATAATATTCCAGAAGTTAAAAAAATTATTGGATTACCAATTGATAATATTACAGATAGTCATTATCAAAAAGGAGTCTTTCCAATGCAAATTCAAATTATTTCTGATGATTTATGCATGGGCAAATTAGAGTTTGGTAATGGTATTGCTAATCTGATGGTTGATTCCAAAAAAACTTTATTTAATTTTTATTCAAAAATTTCTAATGGTATTGGAGATTTTGATTACGAACAATCTAAGTTAAGCTTAAACCTTGATCGCTATATGCTGTACAAAAAACCAATGGTATTTAAATCAGGTTCAGAACAGTTAAATTTTATTAATGGTGCTGAGTCAGCGATTAAAATTAAGTTGCCAGAAATAAATTTACATATCAATAATTTATTTTATCAGAATCATAACTTAGGTGTAGTAAATGCTGAGTTACATCAAAATGGTGTTGATTTATACCTTGAAGGAGGTTCTTTAATAAATCAAGATTTTTCAGTGAAGTTCAATGGAGTTAATTATTGTTTTGGTTGTGGTAGAGATGATTCATATGTTGAAGTATCAGCAAATGCAATAATTAATAACTTAGGGCACTTAATTTATGGTTTGGATTTTGGTAATATAGTTAGTGATGGAAGAGGTACTGCAACAGCTCAGTTGCAATGGAATGGTGGATTTCAAGATTTCAAATTACTGCAGACTGTTGGTACAATCCAAGGAAACTTTACAAATGGCAAATTTTTAAAGGTTAATCCTGGTGTATTAGGTGGGTTATTGAGTTTTATCAATCTACAAGGACTATTTGAATTTAGTGGTGGTGATGCGAGTAATGTCTTTAAAAAAGGATTTTTCTTCAGTAAACTAGATTTTAATATGGATGTATTAACCTCAAGAATTATTTTAAAAAATGTAGATATGTCTGGTCCTTTAGCTAGGGTAAATAGTAATGGAATAGTAGATTTTGGAAATGATACAATTAATGCAAATATTGAAATATCACCTAAAATAGGTTTTGCTGTGGCAATTGCTGCAGGTGTTGCTACTCTTAATCCTTTTGTTGGTTTAGCTGTATATGCAGGAGAGTTTATTTCTGGAGAAGCTCAGAATAAGTTATTTACTTTAGGATATCATATAAGCGGTAATTTAAAAAAGCCGTTAGTTCAGAAAACTAAAGTTTCGGAGCAAATGCTGAAAAATGTTAACTCAACTATTGGTAATTAGTTTTTAAAATTTATTTTATATAAATAGCTTTACGAGTTGTAAAGCTATTTTGTTATTAAGATTTCAGTGATTTATTCAGCAAAATTTTTGCTTACAAAATCCCAATTAACTAAATTCCAAAAAGCTGTCATGTAATTAGGCCGGCTATTACGGTAGTCAATGTAATAAGCGTGTTCCCATACATCACAAGTTAATAATGCTTTATTCTCTGTTGTCAATGGTGTTGCTGCATTTGAAGTTGATACTAGTGCCAATTCACCTTTAGGTGTCTTAACTAGCCAACCCCAACCAGATCCAAAAGTGCCAACGCAAGTTGTTGTAAATTGTTTTTTAAACTCTTCAAAGTTGCCAAATTGTTTATCAATTGCTTCTTTTAACAATCCTGTTGGTTCTCCACCGCCATTTGGAGATAAACAGTTCCAATAAAAACTATGATTCCAAACTTGTGCAGCATTGTTGAAAATTCCAGCAGAAGACTTAACAATAATTTCTTCTAAGGTTAAATTTTCAAACTCAGTGTCTTTGATTAAGTTATTAAGGTTTGTGACATAAGTCTGGTGGTGCTTGCCATAATGAAATTCTAGAGTCTCTTGTGAGATATGAGGTGCTAGAGCATCTAATGCATAATTTAATGTTGGTAATTTATGTTCCATGCTTATTTTCCTTTACTTAAATGTAATAAAATTATATAAGTTCAGGCAATAGTTTATCATGTTGTGAGGTTATTGGTGGCGAAATTTATCTATGTTTTATTGGGTAGTAGATTACAATATCGACATTCATGGGAGTTTTATAAATGACAAAAGCTATTTACGCTGGAAGTTTTGATCCTATAACTAATGGACATTTGTGGGTTATACAAAAAGCTGCATCAATTTTTGATGAATTAATTGTTGCGGTTGGTAGTAATCCTGATAAACATTATACTTTTTCACTTAACGAACGTTTAGAGTTGTTGCAGTTATGCCTTGAAAACCATACTAATATTAAAGTTGATAGCTTTAGTGGGGAGTTTTTGGTTAATTATGCAAACTCTGTTGGAGCTAGTTTTATTGTTAGGGGAATTAGAAATGCACAGGATTATGAATTTGAAAAAACTATACGATACATAAATTATGATGTTTGTAATGAAATTGAAACTATTTTTTTAATTCCACCTAGAGAATATGCCGAAGTTTCATCTAGCTTAATCAAGGGTTTTGTCGGTACTAAAGGATGGGAGAATATTGTAACTAAATATGTACCATCAGTTGTTGTTAATTCATTAATCAAAAAAAATCAAGAGGAAATATATGCAAAATGTAAATGACAGTATAGTACGTGCTTGTGCCAAACTTTGGACTGAAGTCGCAAAATTTGAATATCCAGCAGATGCGCAATTATCTAAATTTTTTCGAGAAAATCGTAAAATAGGAGTTAGGGAGCGTGGTGTTATTGCGGAAACAATTTATACTATTTTACGTCATTATTATAAACTTTCTGCAGTTGTTAATCCAAATAATTCCTTTACATTGATTGGCTATACTTGGTTAAAATTAACTGGTGTAGGAAGACACGAAATACGTGAACTAAAAAGTATTAATTTAGGTGAGTTGGATAAAATTAAAGATTTAAATATGGAAACAATTGAACTTCCTGAGTGGGTAATCGCAGAATTATCTAAATATATGAGTCAGGTAGAAATTGCTACTTTAGCTAAATCAATGACAAAACAAGCACCACTTACATTGCGTGTAAATACAATTAAATCAAATCGTAATGATGTGCTTAAAGCACTGGAAGAGCAAGGGTTTAAAGCGAAAATTACTCAATATTCTCCATATGGTATTAAGTTGTCAGATCGTGCAGCATTGCTTAAAAATAGCTTATTTCAAGATGGTGTTATTGAGGTTCAAGATGAGGCAAGTCAATTAGCTGGATTACTTCTCGAACCTAAACGAGGAGAAATGGTAACTGATTTTTGTGCTGGAAGTGGCGGAAAAACTTTGTTATTTGGTATGCTTATGAAAAATACTGGACGAATTTATGCTTTTGATGTTAATGAGCGTAGACTTGGCAATCTAACACCTCGATTATCACGTTCTGGTTTATCAAATGTTTATCCACAATTGATTAATAATGAAAATGATACTAAGGTTAAGCGACTTTATGAAAAAATGGATCGAGTGTTTGTTGATGCACCATGTCTTGGTCTAGGTACTATTCGGCGTAACCCTGATTTAAAGTTTAGACAAACCGAGCAAAGCTTAGCAGAAATTAATCTTAAACAAATTAATATCATTAATGCAGCTAGTCGTCTAGTTAAACCTGGTGGTGTGTTGGTATATGCTACATGTAGTATATTGCGTGCAGAGAATCAAGATATAGTACAAAAATTTCTGGAGCAAAATCTAGATTTTGAAATTATTGATGTTAAACAGATTCTTAAAATTGATTCGCTAAATTTATCAGATGCCAAATATTTAGAGCTAAATCCTGTCTCACATGATACAGATGGCTTTTTTGCATGTGCAATAAAGAAAAAAGAAATTTAACATCCATAGTAATATGGTTTTTAGGTACAATTATTATCTTATTAGTAACATCTGGAGTCGAAAATTATGTTAGTTGTGCAAAGTTTTCTTGGTTTCTTCTTTTTGATCGCTATTGCGTTCATAATGTCAGAAAACAAAAAATCAATTAATTGGAAATTAGTATTAACAGCATTCTTAATGCAAAATATTTTATTCTTGTTAATTCGTTACGTTCCTGCTGTAAACTTTCTTTTAACTGGTATTTCTGCTGGGTTATTGAAATTTATGGATTATGCAAATCAAGGTGCAGGATTTGTATTTGGTGGTTTAGTTGATACTTCGAAATATGGATTTATTTTTGCCTTAGTTGTAGTTCCTACAATTATTTTCTTTGGCTCAGTAATTTCATTATTGTATTTCTTTGGTATTATGCAAAAAATTATCGTTTTGTTAGCATTTTTACTAAGAAAAACTATTCGCTTATCTGGCGTGGAAAGCTTGGTTGTTATTTCTGATATTTTCTTAGGTCAATCTGAGGGCCCAATGGTTATTGGACCTTATGTTGCTAAAATGACTAGATCTGAATTAGCTTGTGCTTTTGTTGCTGGTCTTGCTAACTTATCTGGTTCTACTTTAGGAATTTATTTAAGCTTCCTTGGTGGTGGAGATCATGCACAAGAAATGATGTTTGCTCAATCGTTATTAACTGCAACATTTATGAATGCGACATCTGCAATTATATTTGCTAAAATATTCTTCCCTGAAACTGAATATGACAAAATCATGGATTCTTCTCATATTGAAGTTGGTGGTATGCAGGCAGAAAGTGCTATTGATGCGATTATGCATGGTGCGTTCACTGGTGTTAAAATTGGTGTAGCAATTTGTGCAGCTTTAATGGCTGTAATTCCTTTAGTGCATGCAATAGACGGAATATTATTTTGGGTTGGTGATGTTATCCACATTAACAATTGGATTGCTGCAATGTCAAATAAAGCTTTTGATGGTCTATCACTTGAGTTTATTTTTGGGTTGATATTCAGATTCTTTGCTTTCTTCATGGGAATTAGTTGGAGTGAAACATTACAGGTAGGTAGTTTATTAGGGCAGAAAGTTGCAATTAACGAATTTGTGGCATATATGAGTTTAGGTAAAATGAAAGCTGCTGGTTTATTATCTGCTAATTCAGTATTTATTTCTACTTTTGCATTAGCTAGCTTCTCAAATTTTTCTTCTATCGGTATTTCGATGGGGGCTTTTTCAGCATTAGCTCCAGGACGTCAGTCTGATTTAGCTAGTATGGGGTTTAAAGCTTTGTTTGCTGCAATTATGGCAGGATTTATGACTGCTACTGTTGCTGGATTCTGGCACAATATCCTAGGCTAAAATTTAACTTATAAATCCTTAAAGGCGATGGTTTATTTCCATCGCCTTTTCATTTGATATATAATAGCTAGTATTTTCTAACCAAAATTAAATAGTATTTTTTATTTTAATCATTTTAGGTTTTTATATGTATCTTTTAAATCTCTCAAATTTAGACTATATTTTAATGACAGTTTTGTTTGGTCTTATTATTTCTATCGCATATTATTTTCGTAGAAAAAATACTAATAGTGGAAATTATTTGGTTGCTGAAAAAATTTCTTTAAATAAAACCTGGATTTCAATTGGACGAATTAGTATCGGGTTGCCTGAGTTTATATTTTTTAGTGCTAGTGGTGCATATTTTGGATTGTCTATTGTGTGGGTTTTAGTTCCGATTTTTATATTTGTTGCTATAATGTTAGATAAGATAATTATTAGGTCTAGATTTTTTGAAGATCTCAATAATTATCAACATGAAAATTATTCTAATTATTTTATTACAGTGTTTTATTCTCTATTTATGCTTATGGTTGCAGGTGCTGCAATCATGATGATGGTTACTTTATTTAAAAGTTTACTTGGTTGGGAGTTCGGAAATAGTACTCTATCGCTAATGGCGTTTATTGCAATATCAATGCTTATTGGTGGATTTGTTAGTATTTTATATAATCAAGGTTGGACGATAATTATTTATTTTGCTATCATATTTGCTACTATTGTTATTGGAATTAATCATTTAGGTGTTGCTGGAGTAGTTGATGGTTTACATAATATAGAATTTAATAATAAAATGGCGTCTAATGAATTAATTAAGCCTTTTTTAAATTTACAATATTACTGGTTGATAATTTTATCTTGTACTTTATTATTAATAATAAATCCTTTAAGTTATTTAAAACAACAAAAAAATCTTCCAACGAATACAACTAAATTAAGTAGATTTGGTCAACTTATTTTGATTGTAGTAATTATTTTAACTGGTGTTTTATCTCTAGCAACACCAAGCAATAAGCCTACTTTGAATAACGGAAATAAAATAGTTACACAACAAACCAGATTAGAGGATGGATCGGTTGGTTATATAGTCAAATCAGTAAATAATAATACACCAACACCACAAAAAGGGCTTGTTCCATTATTAATGAGTAATAAAAATATAATTGATAGTTTTGATAGCTCACAAAGTATTTTTGATTATTCAAGTTCTGGATTAGTTTTAGTTAAAGCTATCTTTCCGTATGCTTTTGTTATGTTGTTCATGATAGTACTACTTTTTTATAAAACTATCAGTGAAACAGTTTTTTTTGCAACAGTTGCATCTATTCGTGGAATTTATGCTTTAAAACATAATAAAACTAAAGAAGATTTAGAAAATTTATGGGCAGCAAGAGTCTTTATGTTTATGTTTTTCATTGTTGCTATTTGTATTGGTTTAGTATTTTATAGATTTTTTGATATTTATTATGTGGGTGCTTTATTACTTATTAGTTCTATGCCAATATTGTTTAACTTATTAAATTTAAGTATAAGCTTTATTGTTGATTTGATTGTAATTACTATGTCATTATCAGCGTTTTTATTTTTAAATATAAATAATGTGCCAAGTTTGTATGAAATTATAAAATTTGCTAATTTTATAGATTTTGTGAGTGTTGTAACACTAGTAATAACTGTCTTTTATATTGTTACTTTTATATTGGCAAAATTATTTAGAGTGAAAGAAAATGTCTGAAAAAATTAAAAAAAATAAGTTATCTAAATCTTGGGTTCATGAGCACATTAATGATTTATATGTTAACCAAGCACAGAAATCAGGATACCGTTCTCGAGCGGCGTTTAAGCTATTGGAAATTGATGCACAAGAAAAGTTATTTAACAATGTAAAAACAGTAGTTGATTTAGGTTGTGCGCCAGGTAGTTGGTCTCAGGTTGCAATACAGCAAGTCGGTGATGTTGGTCGTGTGGTTGGTGTAGATCTTTTGGATATTACTCCTTTACATAAATTAAATTTTATTCAAGGTGATTTTACATCTCAAGAAACTTTGGATCACTTATTACATGCTATTAATCATCGTGAAGTAGATTTAGTTATTTCTGATATGGCTCCCAACTTAAGTGGTATTAAGCAAGTTGATCAAGCTAGAGGTGCACACTTAGTTGAACTAGTGCTTGATTTTGCTCGAGATTATCTTAAAGTTGGTGGTCATTGCTTGATTAAAGTATTTCATGGTTATGAATTTGATAATTTAGTAAAATCAGCTCGTGAAATTTTTACCAAAGTCATTATCAGAAAACCAGATGCTTCAAAAAGTAAAAGTAGTGAAACATACTTACTTTGCAAGGATAAGAAACAATTATGATATAATATCAGGAAATAGTATGTTAATTAAGTAATATTATTCCTCATTGTATATGAGTTATTAACTAAAATTTATTGGATAAAAAATATGCGCAATGGTAATTTATTAAAGAGCCTTTTGATTTGGGCGTTTATTGGTCTTGGTTTAATGATGATTTTTAATAAATTTAATGATACTAAAGATTCAAAGAGTACTGTTCCTTATTCTCAATTTATTAGTGATTTAGAAGGTGGACAGGTTAAAAGTGTTGTTATCGAAGGCAATAATATGCAAAGTGAGTGGGTAAGTGGAGTACGTAAAGACGACTCT
>DYTA01000028.1 GCA_020726205.1 Nitrosospira multiformis | reverse complement strand
AGTTGGTAATGGCGATGCGCCAATAAATCTAAAAGCATTATGTACAGCAATAAATGAATGGTCTATGCCTAAACCATGGAAGAATTGGTTTGCTACTTCAAACGCCTCAACTGGAGCATTAGCTGTAATTGATAGCATATATTTGCTAGTTAATAAACCACCACTTCCATATTGTGATTGTTCAATGTCTCGTCCATCGCTGCGATAGATTCTACCTTTTCCATGCATAAATACTTCATCAATATATTTCTTACCTAACCATGGTAATCCCATCCAATACATTGGAAATTGCAAAATAATCAAATCGGCTTCACTTAGTCGTGCAACTTCATTATCTAAATTATAGCCATTGTCGATGTTTGTGACTGTATAATTAATTTGATGTGAATCTAATACTTCAGTTATTGTTTGTATAAAATGCTGAGTGAGATTTCCATCTGCAATACCTTCCCAGCGTTGATGAGCATTAATAATATGTACATTTTTAGACATGACGAATCCTTAAATTACTAGTAATAGTTAAAATTAGTTTTTAATATTGAATTATTTATATTCATAAGTCAATAATTATTGTAACAGTAAAATTAGCTAATTGTTTATTTTTTCAAAGTAATTTTATTGTTTATTCGGATAGGTAGCATGAATCAGGTAAAATAATGCTTAATAAAATAAACTTCAAAAAGTGATGAAAATAAATTATGTGGCTAACTCGAATTTCAATTAAAAATCCATATCTAGCAACCGTAATTATGATTGCGTTAGTTTTGCTTGGATTGGTAGCAATTAAAGGTATATCAGTCGAAGAGTTTCCGGGTATTAAGTTTCCTGTAGTAGTTGTGACTACTAACTATAATGGTGCTTCACCAGAAGTTATTGAAACAGATATTTCTAAACCGATGGAGGAAGCCTTAAATACACTTAATGGAATAAAAACGATTCGTTCATACTCTTTTGAAGGATCATCTACTGTAGTAGCTGAGTTTAATCTGAATGTTAATCCAGATGTTGCGGTACAAGACGTACGAGACAAAGTATCATCTGTCTCAGCTGGATTTAGAAAAGATGTGGATAATCCATTAGTGTCGCGGGTAGACATGCAAGAACAACCTATGATGTCATTAACGATTGCAGCAGATAATATGTCATTACGAGATATTACAGAATGGGTAAATCAAGTTGCGAAAAAGAAATTACAAACAGTCTCTGGCGTAGGTGATGTTAAATTAGTTGGTGGATTAGACCGTCAAGTGAGAATTAATGTCGAGCCTTATAAATTACAGTCATTAGGGCTTTCAATTAATGATGTTACGAATGCAGTTTCAGCTGCAAATGATAATTATCCAGCCGGTGATGTTACAACTGCTACTCAGAAAATTAATGTTCGGTTGAATGGCAAATTACTTTCGCCACAAGATTTTGCAAATATTGTAATTGCATATCGTAATAATGTACCTATTCATATTAGTGATGTTGCAACAGTAGAAGATGGGCATGCTGAATACACAAGTTTAACTTTAGTTAATGGAAAGCGAGCAGTAGGTTTAGATTTACGACCAGCAGACAATGCTAATGTTGTGGATGTTGCAAATGGGGTTTACTCAATGGTTGAAAATTTAAATAAAATTAAACCAGCTGGAGTAGATATTCATGTTAGTTATGATCAATCAAAAGATATTAAAGCTTCATTAAATGATGTTGCTGCAACTTTGTTTGAGGGTGCATTTTTAACAATTATTATAGTATTTTTATTTCTAAAATCCTGGCGCTCAACTGTGATTACTGGGTTAACGTTACCTATTGCACTAATCGGAACCTTATTTGCTATTTGGGTTTGTGGTTTTACTTTGAATATGATGTCATTAATGGCTCTGTCATTATCAATAGGTTTGTTGATTGATGATGCAATTGTGGTGCGAGAAAACATTGTGCGTCATTTAAATATGGGTAAATCTCATATTCAAGCTGCATTAGATGGAACTAATGAAATAGGTCTGGCGGTATTAGCAACAACTCTAACTGTGGTAGCCGTGTTTTTGCCAGTTGGATTTATGCAGGGAATTATAGGTAAATTTTTCTTTCAATTTGGTATTACGGTAACTGTAGCAGTTTTAATTTCTCTTCTGGTGAGTTTTACTCTTGATCCAATGCTATCAAGTATTTGGCATGAGCCTAAAGATGGTGGTTGGTTAGCTAAATTAAAATTTGGTGTATTTTTAGATAAATTCGAAACTGCTTTTGATGTATTGATTACAAAATACGAACGCTTTATTCGTCGTTCATTAAATTATCGTAAAACTACACTTGGTGTTGCACTTATAATCCTAATTGGTAGTTTTATGCTAGTACCATTTATTGGTGGAGAGTTTATTCCTAAAGCAGATAAGGGCAAGTTCACGGTTACATTTAAAACAAGTGTTGGGTCAAATGTATTTTATACTGAGGGCAAGGTTAATCAAATCAGCAATATATTACATACTAAAATTCCTGAAGTTAAGTCAATTACAGGCGGAGTTAACAAAAATTTCGGTGATGGTAGTAATAATGCGACTCTTACTATTGATATAGGTAGCAAATTACTACGTACACAAAGTTTAGAGCAAGTAATGGCGGTAACTAGAAATTTATTACAACATGTGGGTGGAATAAGTGTTCAGACCGTTATGCCTCTTGGTTCACCTGGTGGTGATCAAAAGCCGATTAATGTTGATATTAAAGGTGATAACGTTGAAGTATTGAAAAAAATTTCTGATGATGTTATGCATAAAATTGCACAGATACCTGGAACAACTGATTTAGAAACTAGTTTTCAAGAAGCTGATCCAGCATATAATGTTGAAGTTAATCGTGATATAGCTGCTAGCCTTGGTATTCAAATGTCTGATATTGGTTCGACACTATCATCTTTGTTTGCAGGAAATAAAATTTCAACATGGGAAGATCCTAAAAGTGGTGAAAATTATGATGTCGTTGTGCAAATTCCTAAAGATGAGCGCAACAAAGATGTGCTAAATTTATTACAAGTTCCTAGTTATCAACAAAATGCTAGTAGTGATTTACCAAAAATGGTGTCTTTATCTACAATTACATCGACTAAATCAGGTTTGTCACCTAGAGAAATTGATCATATTGATTTGCAACGTAAGGTAACTATTACAGGTAATATTAAGGGTAATGATAATCAAAAAATATTTAATCAAATTCAGAAGATTTTAGATGATTATCAATTGCCAAATGGCTATCATTTTAATCAAAGTGGTGATAGTGAAGATATGGTTCAGTCTTTTATGTATGCCGTGTCTGCATTAATGATTGGTGTAGCATTTATTTATATGATTCTCACTGCTCAATTTAGAAGTTTTATTCAACCATTAGTAATTATGGTTGCGTTACCATTATCTTTTGTTGGTGTATTTATAGCATTGTTAGCTTTTCATAGTACGTTAAATATGTTCTCCATAATCGGAATTATTATGTTAATGGGGTTAGCTACCAAAAATGGAAT
This sequence comes from Nitrosospira multiformis, assembly GCA_020726205.1. Classification (GTDB taxonomy): domain Bacteria; phylum Pseudomonadota; class Gammaproteobacteria; order Burkholderiales; family UBA11063; genus Aquella. The sequence continues at coordinate 6,312 of DYTA01000028.1, read as the reverse complement.
CTTATTGGTTGATTTTATTAATCAACAATTAAGGGATGGGGTTGAATTGGTGGAAGCAATTGTCAATGCTGGTAAAACTCGTTTACGTCCGATTGTAATGACGTCATTAGCCATGATTTTTGGCATGTTGCCATTAGCATTAAGCAGTGGTGAAGGAACCGAGGTTCGTAAACCAATGGCATATGCAATTATTGGTGGTATGACAACTTCGACGTTACTTACTTTGATTGTTGTGCCTGTACTGTATCTAGTTATTGCTCGTAAAAGAAAGGTTAACATTAGTAATGATAAAAAATGAAGTTAATGTAAATTTTTCGTGGACTACGATATTATTTTTTATTGGTTTAGAAACTTTAACGGTGCCATTAGTTGCACTTAGTAATAATATTGTTATTCATAACATTATATTTATGGCAGTTATGGGATTTTTGGTTGCATTTATATGTATTTTAATAATATTGCAAATTGTGAAGAAAATTATTCTTGCCTCTTCAATCAAGGTTTTTGGATTTCAAGCAACAAAAATTAATGGAGTTTGGTTAATAGGTGTTTTAGCTGGAATTTTGGAAATGATAATGTTTATTGTGCAAGATATCTTTTTTAAATTTGGGTGGGATGATTATCGAGTTGGTTTTATTTCCGCTTTTTGTAGTGTTGGAGTAACTTTGATAATTTATAAATTAGGAGTGTTTTTTTGGAATTTAGCGATTAAAGTTAGTGATGAAAATACAACTTTAATATTAGATGTATCCGTGTCCAACATAATTAAATTATCGGTTTTATTTGGTTTTTATGAGTTTATTGTATGTCCAATCACTGGGTGGTGGATTCCATATCAAGATACCCAACGTCTAATGATGGCGATTTTCTCTGGAATTGTTGGCGGTGGTATTGGTGGTTTACTTGTGGTTGCTTTAACTAGAATTTTTGAAAATTATCCAGTTAAGTTTATTTTAGTAAAGGTGAATTAATTTCAATTTTTAAAATAATGTTTTTATCTTGAAAATAGTATAATGTGTTTTATAACAGATTGTTATTTGAGTTGTGTTGATATATTGATACAGGTAATATCTGTAATGGTAGTATAATATATTATTGATGTGTAATTTTAATCGTGTGAAACTTATATTTTAGGTTTTGTCTAACCTAAAGGTAGTTGTAGTAAATTTTTTACAGGTGGAATATGTTAAATAAAGTAGTTGAACAAGTAACGCAAAGAATTATTGAACGCAGTAAAGTAACTCGTGAAGCCTATTTAGCGAGAATGAAACAGCATTATGGTAAACGAGTACAACGTTCTCAGTTAGCATGTACAAATTTAGCTCACGTTGTGGCTGCGGAAGATAATAAAACCAAATTAAGTTTAAAGACAATTGAAAATCCAAATATTGGGATTGTAACAGCTTATAACGATATGTTATCAGCTCATCAGCCATATTATCGCTATCCTGAGCTTATCAAAGAAGTTGCTATGCAAAATGGTGCAACTGCTCAAGTTGCGGGTGGTGTACCTGCAATGTGTGATGGTGTAACACAAGGTCAAACAGGTATGGAGTTATCATTGCTTTCTCGTGAGGTAATTGCAATGTCAACGGCTATTTCTCTGTCACATAATGTATTTGATGGGGTAATTTGTCTTGGTATTTGTGACAAAATTGTACCTGGTTTACTAATCGGTGCTCTGACATATGGTTATCTACCGACTATTTTTATTCCAAGTGGACCTATGCCAAGTGGAATATCAAATAAAGAAAAAACGGAAACTAGAAAATTATTTGCCGAAGGTAAAGTTGGCGAAGAAGCATTATTAGATTCAGAATTAAAATCATATCATGCTGCTGGAACTTGTACTTTTTATGGGACGGCTAATACCAATCAAATGATGATGGAAGTTTTAGGATTGCATATTCCTGGAGCGGCATTTATTCAACCTAATACGCCATTACGTGAAGCGATAACTAAGCAAGCGGTTACTCAAATTGTTAAAAATACAGCTCAACGTGAAAATTTTACACCATTATGTGAAATAGTTAATGAAAAAAGTATTGTTAATGCTATCGTTGGTTTATTAGCTTCTGGCGGTTCAACTAATCATACATTACATATTCCAGCAATAGCAAAAGCAGCAGGTATTACTGTAACTTGGGACGATTTTGCAGATCTATCATCAGTGGTGCCATTATTATCTAAAGTTTACCCAAATGGTGATGCTGATGTCAATCAATTTCACGCAGCTGGTGGTATGGCATATATTATTGAACAATTATTAGTTGGTGGTTATTTACATGATGATGTAAAAACTGTATTGGGTACTGGTTTATCAGCACATGCTAAATACGCAGCATTAGAAAATGATAAGTTAGATTGGCAAGCACCATTTAATAAAGATCAAAATATTCTACATTCAGCTAAAGAACCATTTAGCCATGAGGGTGGTGTAAGATTATTAAAAGGTAATTTAGGACGTAGTGTTACTAAAATATCTGCAATTGCCGAAGAACATCGCTATGTTAAAGCTCCTGCAGTAGTCTTCCATGATCAAGATGATGTTTTAGCTGCATATAAACGTAATGAATTAAATAAAGATGCTGTTGTGGTTTTAACATATCAAGGTCCTCGTGCTAACGGTATGCCAGAATTACATAAATTAATTCCAGCATTATTATCGTTGCAAGGTAAAGGATTTAAAGTAGCATTGGTAACTGATGGTCGGATGTCTGGTGCAACGGGTAAAGTTCCAAATGCAATTCATTTAACGCCTGAGGCATCATTAGCAAATAGTTCAATTGCCAAAGTTCGTGATGGTGATATTATTGAACTTGACTTAAATAATGGTATTTTAGAAGCTCATGTAGATGCGGTTGAATTTGCAGCTCGTGAAGTTAAAGTTCATGATTTAAGTGCTAATCAAGTTGGCTTTGGTCGTGAGTTATTTAATCATTTACGAGCTAATTTAAGCGAATCTGAGTTAGGTGCAACAATATTCTAAAGGTTCATAATAATGAAAACAATTGAACAGATATTCGGTAGTACTAAAATTTCCCCAACTGTGGTTTTAGAACAACCAGAGCGTGCTTTAGCTGTTGCAGATGCATTGTTATCTGGTGGGATTAATGTGATGGCAATTCGAATATTATCGAGAAACTCATTAAAATCATTAGAGATAATTAATAAATCATTACCTGAAATGATGGCTGGAGCAGGGGCTATTATGGATGCTGCTGGTTTTTTAAATGCAAGTATTGCTGGTGCTAAATTTATTTCATCTCCAGGGGCAACGCAAGAATTACTCACTGCATCTAGGACGCGTTATAATGATGCACATTTTTTACCAGGAGTTTTAACTCCGACACAAGTAATGGAAGTAATGAGTCGTGGTATTGATGTGATGAACATTTTTCCTGCCGAAGTTTTAAATGGATATGATTTAGTAAAAACTTATAGCCATACATTTCCAAACGCTCGTTTTGCAATGATTGGTGGTATAAACTTAGATAATGTAGTTAAATATCTAACTCTGCCAAATGTTGTGGCTGTTGGTGTATCTGAAGTTGCTCATAAAAGTTTGATTGATAGCGAAAATTATCTTGAAATTACAAATCGCGCAAAAAAAGCTGTGGAAATAGCTAAAACAGTTATAGCCGAAAAACAAGTTTAAATTTATTTTATTTTTATTATAAGGGATTAATTATGAAATCAATGGAACAAGTATTTGCAACTAATAAAATCGTTCCTGTTGTAGTTATTAATGATGTTGAAGCCGCTGTTCCATTAGCGCAAACATTGTTAGCTGCAGGAATTAATAATATGGAAATAACATTGCGTACTCCAAATGCTCTTGAAATTATTCGTAAAGTTTCAAAGGAAGTTCCTGAAATGATGGTTGGTGCTGGAACTATTTTGACTCCTGAAAATTTTGAAGCAGCTAAAAAAGCAGGTTCTGAATATATTATTTCTCCTGGTTTAACTAGCGAGCTGTTAGAAAATGCTAAATTACATGCACAGGAAGTTCGCTTTATTCCAGGAATTTGTACACCAAGTCAAGCGATGGATGCTGCAAATGCAGGATTTAATTATGTGAAATTTTTCCCAGCTGAGCCATATAATGCTTATAATGTAATTAAAGCATTAGCATCACCATTTCCACATATTAAATTCTGTCCAACTGGTGGTGTGACTGTTGACAATATGAAAAAATATTTAGAATTACCAAATATTTTTGCAGTAGGATTATCATCTATTGTGGAAGCTAAATTAATTGCAGCGCATGATTTTAATGAAATTCGTCGACGTTGTGATGAAGCGGTTGCAATTGTAAATAATACCTTAAATCTTAAATAATTCGTAAGGGAATTTTATGACTATTAAACAAGTTACTTTAGATTTAATTCGTAATTCAATTCGTGATATTCCTAATTGGCCAGAGCCTGGTGTAATGTTTCGTGATATTTCTACGCTTTTGAAAGACCCTGAGGCCTTTCGTGCCGTAGTAGATATTTTAGTAGAACGCTATAGAGATCAAGGAATTACACAAGTAGCAGGGCTTGATGCTCGTGGATTTATTTTTGGTCCGATTGTCGCTTATGAATTAGGAATAGGTTTTGTACCTGTTCGTAAAAAAGGTAAGTTACCATATACTACAGTATCTAAAAGCTATACTTTAGAATATGGTGATATTAATACCGTTGAAATGCATATTGATGCTGTTCATAAAGGTGATAAAGTTCTGGTTATTGATGATTTAATTGCAACAGGCGGTACGATGCTTGCTGCGTGTTCATTAATTACTGAACTTGGGGCTGAAGTTGCTGAATGTGCTGTTGTTAGTGATTTACTATACTTAAATGGTAGTAAATTAATTCGGGAACAGGGCTTCAAAGTTTTTGGTATTTTAGAGTATAATAATTAAAAATTAATAATTAATAATTATATTAAGCACCTGCCAATTTTGGTGGGTGCTTTTTTAAATCAGTTTCTGATTAGAGTACGGTATAATTGTTAAATAATAGATTATTAAGTTAAAAGGTGTATTTCATAAAATGAATCAATATCCATTATCTCGTCCACGTCGTAATCGACAAGCGCTCTATATTCGTAATCTTACACAAGAAAATTGGGTTACTGCAAATGATTTAGTTTATCCTGTATTTGTGTTGGAGGGTAGCAATCGTGAAGAACCTATTTTGTCTATGCCTGGACAGAGTAGATTTAGTTTAGATTTATTGTTACAACTAGTAGAAAAGACGCAAATGCTAGGTTTGCAAGGAATTGCGCTGTTTCCTGTGATTGAGAACAATAAAGATAATTTAGCCAGTGAAAGTTATAATCCAAATGGCTTAATTCCACGAGTTATTCGTGCTTTGAAAGAAAATTTTCCACAAATTGGTATTTTTACTGATATAGCACTTGATCCTTATACAATTCATGGACAAGATGGAATTATTGATGAAAATGGTTATGTGTTAAATGATGTTACCAATGAAATTTTGGTAAAACAAGCATTGTGCCACGCTGAAGCTGGTGCTGATTTTGTGTGTCCTTCTGATATGATGGATGGTCGAATTGGATTAATTCGTCGTGCTCTAGAGTTAAATAGTTTTCATAATACAGGTATTATGTCTTATTCAGCGAAATATGCGTCTAAATACTATGGTCCATTTCGTGATGCTGTAGGTTCTTCAGCTAATTTAGGCAAATCAGATAAATTTAATTATCAAATGCATCCAGCAAATGGTAATGAAGCACTTCGAGAGGTTGCTATGGATATTGCTGAGGGTGCTGATGTAGTAATGGTAAAACCAGGTTTACCATATTTAGATGTTCTTTATCGAGTTAAGCAAGAGTTTAAAATGCCCACTGCGGTTTACCATGTTAGTGGTGAATATGCAATGCTTAAAGCAGCGGCTCAAAATGGTTGGCTAGATTACGAGTCAACTTTGTTAGAAACAATGTTAAGTTTTAAACGTGCTGGTGCAGATATTATTTGGACTTATGCTGCATTTGATGTGATTAATATCTTACGCAAAATATAAATTAAAAATGGTTAATAATATAATAATTGTTTATTAAATTACGAGGTTATCATGGCAAATATTCTTTCTCTTCAATCGCATGTTGCATTTGGTTATGTTGGTAATAAAGCAGCAGTTTTTCCTTTGCAACGACTTGGACATGAGGTAATTTCAATTAATACGGTACAATTTTCTAATCATACAGGTTATGGTAGTTGGACTGGTGATATTATGTCAATTGAACATATTGAGAAAATTTTTTCTGGATTAGAAGAGCGAGGGTTTTTAAAAAATATAGATG
>DYTA01000027.1 GCA_020726205.1 Nitrosospira multiformis | reverse complement strand
GCTTGCCCATAGTCAAAATCATGATTACCAATTGCAGAATATTTAACTCCAATATGATTAAAAAACTCATTATCAACCATACCATAAGAAAGATTAGAAATAGCGGTTCCTTGATAATTATCTCCAGCAAGAACCACTACGCTATTTGGATAGTTACGTTTATACTGCTGAATAAAGGTGCTAATTTTAGCAGCACCAACCATTGTTTTATTTGCTTGCATTTGCCCATGAAAATCATTTAAAACTAAAACAGTAATATCATCTACAGCAAATACACATTGCCCAATTGAGCAAAATAATATAAATAACATTTTTTTCATGATTTTTCCAATTAAAATTTAATAAAATGAAATATTTTTAGAGTTTCTTGTACTAAATTTTGATAAATACGCATTATATCAAGAACATTATTACTACCAATCTCATATGGAAGGTTAAGTGGCAAGTGATATTTAAAAGCATTTGGAAAATAATTTCCAATAAAATCATACTCACATAAAATAACAACTATATCAACTTTATCAGGAAATGGTATTTGCAAAAAACTTTTTGAAAACTGTAATGAGTAATCTATTTTCATTTTAAGTAAAATTTTTTTTACATATTGATTAACATAGCCACAACTACATCTTCCTGCACTCTCAATTTGAACATTACGACCTAACCAATAGCGCTTTGCCAACCCTTCCGCTAATTGACTACGAATTGAATTGGCTTCACAAATAAATATGATTCTTTTCATAGTAATCCAATAATAAAATACAGGCTATATCCTACCATACTTAATCTATAATATTATACTAGTAAACAATAATTTTTAATTATACGTTGCTTGCATTAAAAACATTGTAAAAATCAGGTATAATAATGTCTGAATTTTATTAATTTTTACGAGGAATATCAAATGAAAGCAATTAGCACGCCATTTGCACCACAAGCAATCGGTCCATATGTACAAGGTAATCAGCATGGTAATTTAGTTTATACTTCAGGACAAATTCCATTAACAAAAGATGGCGTTTTAGCTGGTGATGATATTAAAACACAAACTAATCAAGTTATGAAAAACATAGAAGCAATTTTAATTGAAGCAGGTACTGATATGAATCGTATTATCAAAACAACTTGTTTTTTATCTGACATGAATAACTTCGCACAGTTTAATGAAATATATGCAAGTTATTTTGACCGTAATTTACCAGCTCGCTCTTGTGTAGAAGTAGCTCGTTTACCTAGAGACGTATTGGTTGAAGTTGAAGTAATTGCCGTTCTACCGTTATAATAATCAAACCAGCTAAATTTTAGCTGGTTTTTTGTTGTCTAACACAATTAATTAGAGACTTGCTGATATAGTTCAAAATATTTTTTTGCAGCTGCATCCCAAGTTAAATCTTGCAACATAGCAATTTTTTGAGTTTTTTTCCACTCTGTTTTACGCGAAAATAATGCAAACGCACGACGTACTGCAGCATTAAACTCAACAATATTAAACTCATTAAAAACAAATCCAGTAGCCTTCTCTTCTGCTAAGTTTTCAAGACTAACGTCATTGACTGTGTCAGCTAATCCTCCAACTTTGTGTACTAATGGTAAAGTACCATAAATCATACCATAAAGTTGTGTTAAACCACACGGTTCAAATCGAGACGGCACCAAAATGACATCAGCTCCAGCAACTAATCGATGAGCATGATCTTCGTCATAGCCAAGTTGTACAGCAACAGAATCTGGATGTTTAGCCGCAATTTTCACAAAAGCTTGTTCAATCTCAGCCTCACCAGAACCAAGAATTGCAACTTGACCACCTCTTTTAATTATTTCATAAATACCTTCAACTACAAGATGCAACCCTTTTTGTTCTGTCAAACGACTAACAATTGTAAACAATGGAAAATCGCTTTGTACTTTTAAACCAGTATACTCTTGTAAGGTAATTTTACATTTAGCTTTATTTGCGATTGATTTAGCTGAGTAATTTGCTATTAGCAATTTATCACTTACTGGATTCCATACTTCAGGATCTACACCATTTAAAATTCCAACTAAATCATGAGCTCTACTACCTAGTAACCCAGAAAGACCACAACCTTGCTCATTACTCTGAATTTCTTTAGCATAAGTAGGGCTAACTGTTGTTAATTTATCTGAAAAAAATAAACCAGCTTTAAGTAAAGATAATTGACCAAAAAACTCTAAACCATGAACATTGAAAAAATATCCTGGTAGCTCTAATTCATGGAATACATGAGCAGGAAATACTCCTTGATATGCCAAATTATGTACAGTTAGTATTGTTCCTGCTAATTTTTTACCATTATATATTTCAGATGCTTTAATGTAAGCGGCAGCTAATCCAGCATGCCAATCATGCCCGTGCACAACTTCAGGTAACCATTCACTATCAATACCCTCAGCAATACGAGCCGCAACCCATCCCAATAAAGCAAATCTACGATAATTATCGGCATAAGGTATGTTATTTGAATCAGAATAAGGATTTCCATCTCGATCAAACAAACCCGTAGCGTCAATAACATAAGCTTTAATTTCTGTATTTGGAATGGTTCCAGATAATATTTGAATTTTAGATGCTCCAAACTTAGCTGGAAGCTCTATTAACAACTGTAGATTCTCTATTCCCTTCATAAACGCAGGAAATCCCGGCAATAATACACGACTATCACAACCTAATTTTGACAATACAGGAGGCAAAGCACCTGTAACATCAGCTAATCCACCTGTTTTCAATAATGGAAATAATTCACTACAAACATGAAGAACTTTCATAAATAACTCCTAAAATCTATAAACGAGACTATTAAAAGTCTCGTTTATTTTTATAACTTAGCTAACATCTCTGCGGTAACTAAGACGACTCCGTTTTCGGTTCGTTCAAAGCGTTTCGCATCTAAATCAGCATCTTCACCAATCACTGTCCCAGCAGGAATTACGCATCCTTTGTCAATTACCACATTACGTAAACGGCAACTTTCACCAATTCTAACCTCTGGCAATAAAACAACTTTTTCTAAATGACAATAAGACTCAACAACAATATTTGAGAATAATACAGCATGAGATAAATAAGAACCAGAAATAATACAACCTCCAGAGATAATTGTATTATGAGACACACCATTAACACCATTACGATCTGGAACAAATTTTGCTGGTGGTAATTGAGCTTGATGAGTCCAAATTGGCCAATCTTTGTCATACAAATTTAGATCTGGCATATCTGAAGCTAAATCTAAATTAGCAGACCAAAAAGCATCAATTGTTCCAACATCTCTCCAATATGGCTCTCCATGAGCACGTTGTACACATGACATACCAAAAGGATGAGCTAAAGCTTTACCTTCTGAAACTACAAATGGAATAATATCTTTACCAAAATCATGACTAGAATTTTCATTTTTGATATCATCATCTAATAATTTGTATAAGTAATCTGCATTAAAAATATAAATACCCATACTAGCCAACGATACTTTATCATTACCTGGAATTGTCGGTGGATTAGCTGGTTTTTCAACAAAGCTAGTAATATTGCGATTTTCATCAATTCCCATTACACCAAAAGCAAACGCCTCTTCTTTAGGAACTTCGATACATCCTACAGTACACCCAGCTCCACTCTCAACATGATCCAACAGCATTACAGAATAATCCATTTTGTAAATATGATCACCTGCAAGAATAATTACATATTCAGGCTTATAAGATTTCATAATATCAATATTTTGGAATACAGCATCTGCAGTTCCACGATACCAGAACTCTTCATTTACACGTTGCTGAGCTGGTAACAAATCTACAAATTCACCTTGTTCACCGCGTAAAAAACTCCAACCGCGTTGTAAATGACGCAATAAAGAATGTGACTTATATTGAGTAACTACACCAATCTTGCGAATACCAGAATTAATACAGTTTGATAATGCAAAATCTACAATACGATATTTACCACCAAAATATACAGCAGGTTTAGCGCGGTGATCAGTTAATTGCTTTAAACGAGAACCTCTACCACCTGCTAAAACTAATGCCATTGTTTTCTTAGGCAGTTGACGAGATAATCTTAGATCTTCTAAAGTTGGCTTCATATAACACTCCTGAAATGAATAAATTTACTTTATATAAAAAAACAAATCGAACAATCATTTAAATAATTTACTAAGTTACTACAGTTGGCTCTAACATACCTGTTCTAACTTTAATTTCTGCAACTTGGTCTGCAATAGAAATTAAATCAGCCAATGCCGTCTGTGTTGGTATTGAAAATTTAGATACATCTGATTCATATTTCTCAAGATAAACTCTTAATGTTGCACCCTGAGTTCCAGTACCAGATAAACGCATAACAATCCTAGACCCATCTGCAAAAATTAATCTAATGCCTTGTTTAGATGAAATAGAACCATCAACAGGATCTGTGTAACTAAAATCATCGGCTGTAACAATCTCATAATCACCAAATTTTTGTCCAACCAAGTTTGATAATTTACCCCTTACACACTCAACTAAGCTATTTGCGGCATCGCTATCAATTGCTTCATAATCATGGCGAGAGTAAAAATTACGCCCAAATTTAGCCCAATGTTCTTCAACTAATTGATTAACCGATTTTTTAGACACAGCGATAAGATTTAACCAAAATAATACAGCCCAAACACCATCTTTTTCTCTTATATGATCAGAGCCAGTACCATAGCTCTCTTCACCACATAAAGTTACTTTACCAGCATCTAAAAGATTACCAAAAAATTTCCATCCAGTTGGAGTTTCAAAACAAGGAACACCTAAATATTTTGCAACTAAATCAGCAGCAGTAGATGTTGGCATTGAGCGTGCAATTCCACTAATTCCATTTTTATAACCAGGAATCAAAGTTGCGTTTGCAGCCAAAATTGCTAAACTATCAGATGGCGCAACCGGTAAATTTTTACCAACAACCATGTTACGATCAGCATCACCATCAGATGCAGCACCAAAATCAGGTGCATTTACACCGTTCATCACAGAAATTAGATCATGAGCATTAACTGGATTTGGATCTGGATGATGACCACCAAAATCTTCTAATGGAGTACCGTTTACAACAGTTCCAACAGGTGCGTGTAAAATCCCTTCAATTATTTTTTTAGCATAAGGACCAGATACTGCACTCATTGAATCAAAGCGCATTGAGAATCCACTTCTAAATAAATCACGTATTGCATCAAAATCAAATATTTGTTGCATTAGTTCAGCATAATCATTTACAGAATCTATTACACAAACTTCCATATTTTCAATTTTGAATGTAGAAATATCATCTAGGATTATCGATTCATCAGCGACATCGCTAATGAAATATTTACCAATCGTTTGAGTTTCTAAATAAATAGACTCAGTAATAGATTCTGGAGCTGGTCCACCATTACTAATGTTGTATTTGATACCGAAATCACCATCTGGACCACCTGGATTATGACTAGCCGATAAGACTATTCCACCAACAGCTTTATATTTGCGAATAATACAACTTACTGCAGGAGTAGATAAGATACCACCTTGCCCAACTAACACTTTTGCAACACCATGAGCCGCAGCCATTTTTAAAATAGATTTAACTGCAACACGGTTATGATAACGACCATCACCACCAACAACTAAAGTTGCCCCCTTTAAATCATCGACGGAATTAAATATTGCTTGAACAAAATTTTCCAAATAATTAGGTTGCTGAAATACCACCACAGATTTTCTTAAACCAGATGTTCCTGGCTTTTGACCAGCAAATGGACTTGTAACTACTGTAAGCACACTCATAAGACCTCCATTTATCAACGTGTACACTATTCATTTTTGATTATTATTTTATATACAAAATAGATAATACAATCAAAATCTAGTCAATCAAACATAAATCTATAATTTAATTGAATAATTACTAGTAATTGTACCATTATAACTAATTATACTGTGGTTATTTTAGTGAAATAAAATATGTGCAGTGCACATAAAAAATTTAACTATTTAAAAAAACAGTAAGTTACGAATTGTAATTATGTAACAAATAACGGATAATTAATTATTTTTTAATCATTTTTTTATTTAACTACATAAATCAAACGCATGTAAAATTAAATAACGCAAAATTCTTTAATTTATGTGGTAAAATAGTGATAATCATAATATTTTTTCTTAAAAAGGTAGAATATGAAAAACTCTAAAAACTCAAATAAAAAACGCAATAAAACATTATCAGTTAAAAATGATACACCTGAATTGCAAAAAAGTTCAATATCAGAGTCAATTAGTAGCAAAACAGATAAACCTACGACTATCAAATCAAAATCGGTAATAAATAATAAGCCTACCATCGAAACCAAAATAAATGTATTGAAACCACAACAAGAAAGCATGGTTACAATCGGTGAAGCTCATAACATCAGTGATTTAGATAAATACCTATTTCATGAAGGTAAACATCATGCGGCATATAAAATTTTAGGCGCACATACAAGCTATGAAAATGGATCTAAAGGAATTCGCTTTACAACATGGGCACCAAATGCTGAGCATATCTGCGTTATAGGTGATTTCTGTGATTGGAATCATCTTGAGGCAAATGCAATGTATGCAATTAGTACAGGTGGTTTATGGAGCGTTTTTATTCCAAATGTACATGAAGGAAGTCGTTATAAATTTGCTGTGACAAATAAATTTACACATCATATGGTTTATAAAAGTGATCCATTTGCTATCACTAGCGAACTAAGACCGCAAACTGCATCAATTATTAAAACAGAATTAAACTATGTTTGGAATGATTCAGAGTGGCTTAAAACACGAGCTCAGACAAATTATTTTGAGAAACCAATGAATACTTATGAAATTCATCTAGCTTCTTGGAAAACTAAAGATGGAACTTTTATGTCATATGATGAGTTAAGTGAGGTTTTACCGCAATATCTAGCAAAAATGGGCTATACACATGTTGAATTTATGCCGCTTCATGAGCACCCATTAGACAAATCTTGGGGGTATCAAGCAACAGGATTTTATTCAGTGAATAGTCGCCATGGTAATTTAATTGGTCTAAAAAAACTAGTCGACACATTACATCTAAATAATATCGGTGTAATTCTGGATTGGGTACCTGGTCATTTTTGTAAAGACGCTCAAGGTCTAATTAATTTTGATGGTAGTCCAACATATGAATATCAAGATTATAAAAAAGCTAATAATCAAGGATGGGGTACTCATAACTTTGATTTAGGTCGTAATGAAGTCCGATCTTTTCTAATTTCTAATGCGTTATATTGGATAAATGAATTTCATTTTGATGGATTACGAGTGGATGCTGTATCTAATATTGTGTATCTTGACTATGATCGTTCTCATGGAGAATGGACACCAAATATTCATGGTGGGAATCATAATCTTGAAGCAATTGGTTTTTTACGTGAATTTAATTGGACAGTGCACCATTATCATAAAGGTGTAATGACCATTGCAGAAGAATCTTCTGCATTTCCAATGATTACAGGATCTGTTCATGATGGTGGTTTAGGATTTGATTTTAAATGGAATATGGGATGGATGAATGATACACTTCGCTATATTTCATTAGATCCAATCTATAGAAAATATCACCACAGTTTAATTAATTTCTCAATGCATTATCATTACACTGAAAAGTTTGTACTACCAATCTCCCACGACGAAGTTGTACATGGTAAAAAATCACTAGTAAATAAAATGTGGGGTGATTTATGGAATAAGTATGCAGGTCAAAGATTATATGCTACTTATACTATTGGGCATCCAGGCAAAAAATTATTATTTATGGGTAGTGAGTTTAGTCAATTCATTGAATGGCGTGAATACGAACAGTTGCAATGGAATGTTATCGATGAATTTCCTATTCATCATGACATGCAGTTGTTTTATCAAAAATTAAATCATCTATACACTTCTTACCCTGCCTTATGGGAATTAGATTATGAAAAAGATGGTTTTAAATGGATAAATGCTGACAACGGAAACCAAAGTATTATTTCATTTATGAGATACAGCCGAGATAAAAAAGACTCATTATTATTTATTGCTAACTTTACACCAGCAATGTACTTAGATTATAAATTACCAGTACATGATGCAGGTTCTTATCAAGAAATATTTAATTCTGATAGCGTAGAATTTGGTGGCTCAGGACAAGAAATAACCGAAAAATTATTTACTACTCCTGAAAAGATTGATGGTTTTGAACAAACTCTCACTCTTAAAATACCACCAATGGCAACAATAATATTAAAAAAGATAGACTAATTTACAAAAAGATGTTTAGCAAAAGATAAAATATCATAAATAGATAAAGGAATGTAACGTAAAATGGCTTGGAATAAAAAGTTTGATAACTACAAAATTATTAGTGGTTATCAAACACTTAAATTAAATAGCGATACCAGTACAATTAGATTTAAAGTAAAGGTTGAGGGATATTTATTTGCCTATATTGTTGGGGATTTTAATCACTGGCGAAAAGAGGAGCAATATAAAATACAATGGGTTGCAGACACCAATGATGGTAGTTTAGCAATGATGAAAGACATATTTTTTAGTGAGTTACCAACAGGTAAACATTTGTACAGCTATCTGTTAATTGATACAAATGGTGACGAGGCATTGCTATCAATACAAAATGATAAATTTGAGGCATTTAGCTTTGAATGGGAAGCACCTGCACATGTCTTAGAAATAAAGTCAACTGATGATATTGTTAATGCAAATATTCCGTTTGAAGTAATTGCAGTAAAAAATATTGGCAATAATCGACGAGAAGTAATGCATACAGATTGGACAATTTATCCAGAACATCCAGGAATTAAATTTAACAATAGAGTCTTAACCATGGATTCATCATCTACAACGCATATTAACAAGATTACAGTAACATGTGTTCATAATGCAAGTGGTTTAAAATCAGAAAGAGTTTTTGAAGTTCGTCATGATCTACATCACCAACAACAATCTCTAATCCATTTTTATAAACGAGATCACTTATATTCTGGGGCTAACTTTGATTGGGACTTGTGGACATATGATGCAGATGGAAAAAATCCTAAGGCACTTCCTCTAAAAATACATAGTGATTTTGGTATGATGGGATATACAACTAAACAAAATGTCATTGCTCGAAAAAAAATTTGGGATACAGGTTGGCACAATGATTGGTCGGAACAGACACCTGCGTTTATGTTAGATGAAAAACATAAAAATTTTTTCATAATTCATGGTGATGACAAAATATATACCAGTTTAATTGACGTTGTAAATCGAATGAATCCTCGAGTTGAATTTGCTATCATGGATAGTAAGAATAAAATTATTGCTTATTTATCAGATACACCTCCAATTGGAACAAGTTTTGATTTATACATAAACTCAGTTAAACAAGAGGGAATAAATGTACTCTTAAAAGAAAAACAAAAGCAAGTTATATTTCTAGGTTTAACTGAATCTCCTCGTGCAAATGATTTCTTAGTAGTAAAAGCGAGTAACAATAGCTTTTTACCATGTAAAGTAACAATGAGAGGATACTTAGATAAATTCTTCTATGCTGGACCAAGAATGGGTGTTCATTTTATTGCAAATCAAATTAATCTTCGACTATGGGCTCCAACAGCAAAACAAGTTGAGGTATTAATTTATAATGATGTTCTGGCGGATGTAAAAAATCCAGATTATAACTTTATAATGCAATGTGAAGCTGCGAATGGTACACATCAGTTACAAATTGGTGCAGAGTTTGAAAATAAATTTTACATGTACCGACTTCACTTTGACAATCTAGATGCACATGGACGACATTGTATTAAAACAACATATGCAGTAGATCCGTACGCTTTTGGAATTGGATTAAATGGTGATAAAGGTGCATTAGTAAACATTAATTCAGCATTATTATCACCAGAAAATTGGAATCAAGATACCAAGCCAAAATTATTAAATAATCAAGATGCTATTATTTATGAGATGCATCTACGAGATTTTACAATCAAAGCAAGTAGCGGTGTTAATAAAGATATTAGAGGTAAATTCCTTGGTGCTGTCGAGTCAGGCACTAGTTACATAGATCAAGAATCAAATAAAAAAGTATCTACTGGATTAGATAGCCTAGTAGAATTAGGTATAACTCATGTCCACTTATTGCCTGTTTTTGATTTTTCTTCGGTTGATGAAACAAAACTTCATGAAGAGGATAACCGAAATTGGGGATATGATCCTAAAAATTATAATGCACCAGA
>DYTA01000026.1 GCA_020726205.1 Nitrosospira multiformis | reverse complement strand
TGGTGCAAAACGAGTGGTACAAGAAGCACCAACTAAAGATACAGATGACTCAGCAGAGGTTCAAGATTTAAGTGGAGTTCGTGGTGAAGCGTTACCTGTAGCAGCTCGTGCAGTAGATAGACGACATGGCAAAAATGATCATGGACGACGTAGAGGTAAAACTCAACAAGCATCATTCCACTCTGGTAGATCAAGCTCCGCTAAGGTTAGCAAAAAAACTACTGGTAAAAAAACGGCAACGAATAGTAAAAAAACAACTAGTAATAAAAAGAAAAAACACTAATGAAAATTGAATTACCAGTTTGGCACCGTGAAAATGGTGAAATTATTGCATGTACTGAAAAAGTTAAAGTAATGCGCGAAAATATTGAGGAATTAGAGCAAATAATTCAAGATGCTTATGAAGATGCATTGTTGATGGATGTTGACTCCAATCAAATAAAAAATTTCTTAATTAAAATGATTGAAAATTTGGATAATCCGTATAAGGAACATAATGTTTAGTAAATTTGAACTCATGGTTGGATTACGTTATTTACGTGCTAAACAAAAAAGTGGATTTGTTTCATTTATTTCGTTGGTTTCCATTATCGGAATTGCTCTTGGCGTAGCGGCACTAATTATTGTACTTTCAGTAATGAATGGCTTTCAACGAGAAATTAGAAGCAAAATTATTGGTGTTACCGCTCATATGCAAATAATGTCCCCTGCAGGAGCAATTAGCAATTGGCAAGACATTGGCAATCAAGCAAAACAAAATAAACATGTCTTAGCTTATGCACCATATATTGATGGTCAAGGCTTAATCTCATTTGATGGTAGTGTAAGCGGTGTATTAATTCGGGGAATTAGTGCTGATTATGAACCAAAAGTTGATGATGTAACCAAGTCAATTGTTTCGGGTAGTTTTTCTAGCCTAAAAGAAAGTGATTTCAATATTGTAATCGGTAAAGATTTGGCTCGACAATTGGGTGCTGGACTAGGTGATAAAATCACAATTATTACACCAGATGGTCAAGTTACACCAGCGGGAATGATACCTCGTTTGAAACAATTTACTGTAGGTGGAATTTTTGATACACATATGCAAGAGTATGATAGCTCATTAGCCTTTATCGGTTTAAATCAAGCGCAAATATTATTTAAAGTTCCAGATAGTGTATCAGGTATTCGACTTAAAGTTGATGACGTGATGCAAACACAGAATATTAAACAACAACTCTACTCTACTCTACCAAGTGATTTTATTATCCAAGATTGGATAGATCAACATCAAAATTACTTTGCTGCCGTTGCAATGGAGAAAAAGATGATGTTTGTAATTTTAAGTTTGATTGTTGCAGTAGCTGCCTTTAATCTAGTTTCAACCTTAGTTATGACCGTCAATGGTAAAAAAGCTGATATTGCAATACTACGTACGATGGGTGCATCACAAACAAATATTATGAAAATTTTTATGCTTCAAGGTGGCGTATCAGGAATAATTGGCACAATTAGCGGTACTATTTTGGGTGTAATTATTGCTTATTTTATTGGCGATATTGTCCATGGAATTGAACTAATTACGCATACCAAATTAATTTCTGGTGATGTCTATCTGATTGATTATTTACCATCACAAATTGAATTTAGTGATGTATTTAGTATTTTTGTAATTTCAATTTTATTAAGTATTTTAGCAACTATTTACCCAAGTAAAGCGGCGGCTAAAACTAATCCTGCTGAGGCGTTACGCTATGAATAATATTGTGCTAAGTTGTCGGAATTTATCTAAATCTTATCCACAAGCTGATGCTCCTGCATTAGAAATTTTTAATAATGTGAGCTTTGAATTAGGCAATAGTGAAACAATTAGTATAGTCGGAAGCTCGGGAAGTGGTAAAACATCATTGCTACAAATCTTGGCAGGATTAGATACTGCAACCAGTGGACGAGTAATTGTTTGCGATGAAGATATTAGCATGATGAATCAAAATGAATTATGCAAAGTTCGCAATCAACATTTGGGATTTATCTATCAATTTCATCACTTATTACCAGAATTTACAGCATTAGAAAATACATTGATGCCATTAATCATTGCAGGGAAACAAGCCAATGAAGATTATCAATATGCGGAGTATATCTTAGGTCGTCTGGGCTTAGGACAACGCCTCAAGCACTTCCCTAGTCAATTATCAGGTGGTGAACGTCAGCGAGTTGCAATTGCTCGTGCCGTGGTAAATAAACCACAAATTGTTTTTGCCGATGAACCAACGGGTAATCTTGATAATACAACCGCCCATCAAGTTTTAGATATATTTTTTGAGCTACAACAAGAACTAAAAACTAGCTTAATTATCGTAACTCATGATAGCGCAATTGCTAACAAAACACAAAAAATTTATCAACTGAAAAATGGTATATTAAACTCATAATAAGCAAGTTATTATTAATTATCGAGATTTATTACGGGATAATTTTACCAAATTCTAGTATTTGGTGAATGTGCATATCATGCATATCGTCCCAATAAATCATATCGTCTTCAAATTTAACGCTATTAAAAAAAAACTTGTTATGTAACTTGGCATATCCAGAATATTTCATTAAATCACTCATCTCTAATTCTACAGTAGCCTGATTATTTAACTTAATATTTAAGGTGTGATCATTAATTACCATGATACTTACAATTTTAGGATCATTTATAAGAGACATTATATTTACCTCTTTTATTTTAATGGATCAATTTTAAATGGTAACTCACCATGAATGGCTAATTCCCAATTTGCTACTAGTTCATCATGATGCAAGTCAATCCAAACTTCAACCATTTTAGCTTTCTTCGGTGGTAATTGACCATCAAATAGTTCACCATCTAATGAATAGACAGCATTAAATTCTTGATATTTAATATGAATATGAGGCAGATCATGCTGAGCATTATCTTTTAAAAACATTCTAATTAAAATACCGTAAAACATTGAAATAGTTGGCATATAATTTATCCTTATTAATATCGATTATTGTATCATAAATCATATACAAAACGCAGTGATGCTAAAAAAATTTATAAATAATTTGCGGTGTGTTCACAAAAATAGAACAAAAATTAGGCTGATTTGGGCATAATTCTCAATAAAATCAATAAAAACATGTAACAAAACTTTTTTGGTGGTGCTGTAACACCTTGCTAATTAATTAGGATATAATTATGCTTGTACACACCAGAAGTTTATGGGCATAAACTTCAGCGCAAAAATTTTATTGAAATGGAGATAAATAATGGCTGAAAACACACCGACAACTGCCACAAAAAACACCAAACCGAACAATGAAGTTGCAACACTTAATCCACAGCAACAACTAGCGACAACCAGCAAACAAATTCGCAAGATTTGTCAAGAGCTTAGTGCAATCAGCACAATTCATAATGAAGCTGACTTTGAGACCGAATACGAAACAGCGTTAATTGACAACTTCGCCCAGATGATTGAAACACAAGAATATGATGAAGACACAATTGAAGCGGTGGAGCAAAATTTTGTGGCGGTAATCAAAGAAGCCATCAAAAATCAAGATTATTTCTTATTTCAAAATAATATTGCGGTATTTATGAGTGCGACCAATGGCGTAATGCTCCCAGATTGTAAAAATGGACATTATGATTGTGGTAATCAAATTTCTCCAACTAGCAGTGGTGCAATCAATGGCGTAGTTAGTAAACTAAATAAAGCCAAATGGGCAGGATTTGAAAACTGGCAAGTGCCAACCGAGCCAATTTTTGCCGAATTTAAAGCGAAAAAAAATCCACTGTATTATCTCAACGATGGCAATCATTCTATTTATTTCCACAAAGATAGTACTTACTACTCTTTCTTAGTTATACGCAACAATACTTATACTCGCATGGATTTTGATAATTTTTGCAAAAATTCTGGCACTATATATAGTAGCGATGGTGGTTTTCTATACCCAGTGTGTCCAGTCTTTGATTTAGACATTTATAATTCACAGGCAGCGGTTGTATCAGCTAGCATTAGCTTAGATAAACGCTTAACAGCGGTAATCGATGTTTTTGATCGCTATGCCTTATTACCGTATATTACAGCTCAAGACCATTTAACGCATGCTTTTGCCTTACGGGCTCAGCTCAAACAACATTTAGTAAGCTATCAAACAACTTTAGCCGAGGTTAAACGTTTGGCAGAAATTAAGCGTCAAGAAGAAGCAAAACAACCTAAATCACTAAGTGCTGGTTTTGATTATAAGCTCTTACTAAAACAATATGATGTCGTAGCGAGTAATGAGTCAATTTTTCAATTTAATCGCAATTTACAAGCGGTAATTGATGAATTATTGCTCCGTATGAATGAGTTTGAAGTTAAGCATCACGGCTTGATTGATAAGTGCAATCATGCCAAATTACGCTTTGCCCAAGAGTATGAGCCAAGTAAACAGCTTGATGCCACGGCTAATCAAGTTTTAGCGCAACGTTATGCTTTAATTCGCCACAAATTTGATTTTGGTTTGGAAAGTGCTCGCTTGGATTTGGCTGGTATGACTCAGCAACTCAAAAATTCACAACTTGAGATTGAACGTTGTAATCGGAGTAGTGATAGTTTGCTACAATTAGCTACCTATTTACAGCTACCACGTCCGAGTTTTGCCTTAGCGGTAGAAAATGCGGTTAATATCGTAATTAGTGAAGTGGCACGTTTGGAGTTTTATAATACCCAGCAAAATTTGGTGGACAGCATTATTCAGCAAGACCAAAATTGGCAAGAAGCCATAAAAGTATTATTTAGCACCTATCATCAAGAATTAGAAAGCGAGTGTCTAGATAAAGGGATTGAAGCCGAGATTTATCAACCGATTTTTGCGGATTGGGTAAAAGAACGCTTATTATTAGAGCAAAAATTTACCGAGTTAATTGAGTATGCCATTGATAATCAAGCATTTACCTATAATTATCAACAGCAAAATTGTTTAGTCGCTATTCTAAAATTATTACAAGATTATAAATTACGTTTGGATAAATTTTACCGTGAAGAGCGGATTGCAATTCATGAAAAATATGCTTTTCAAGCGCAAGGTTCATTGCAAGAGCGTTATGAAGCAGAATTAGAGATGTATAAATTCTCTAGTCAATTACAGCAAAATTTAGTGCAAGTAATTTTTGCAATACCTAATCTAAATGATAAATTATTTATGGTACGCTGGGCAAATCAATTAGTCGCAAATTATATTGATGATATTTTGGCGATTACGACTCAAGTTACTTCATCAAGCGCAATTAGTGAAATTCTAACTGGTTTACAGCAAGTAAAACAAATGACCTTAGAGCGTTATTTAAGTGATGTTAATGCTTACAGTCAAGCACTAAAAGCCCGTGAAAAAGAGTTTGATTCTTTAGTTTATAAATTGCGTAAAAATGTTAGCAAAAACTAATTTTGTTGCTAATCCACTAGATAATTTACCCCAAGAAGAGCACATAGAATACTTCATGTGGGAGGCTCAAACCCCTCAAACTGGGGATCATATTCGGGTAAGTCGTGGCGTATATAATCATCATGGCATCTATATTAGTGATGAGGAAATCATTCATTTTAGCGGTGATGGTGATGATAATATTCTAGGTGGTAATAATACAGTTTGCACCACGACTTTAGCCAAATTTACGCAAAATGGTAAATTAGAAGTACGGCTTTATACCGATGAGGAATTAGATGATCTTTATTCGGTAAGTGGGATTATCAGTTATGCACGGCAATCATTAGGTGAAAGCGGTTATAGTGTAATTTATAATAATTGTGAACACTTTGCGAATATGTGTACGTTAGGTAAATTTCGTAGTTATCAAGTAGATCGATTATTTAATAGAAAAGGAGGAAATAAAATGGGATTATTTAGCTGGATTGGTGGACTGTTTGGTGGAAGTAAAAGCAGTAGCAGTCGTTCATCTTCGCATAGTGAAACAAAAACTATTTACGAACCAGATAAAGTAAAAATTGCTGAATTTGAATATGATAAAGCCAAATTAGATAATGAACGAGTTTTGCTAATTGGACAAGTTCAGAAAGAAATTTTGGAAGCGGAAAAGGAAACTCGTTTAGCGATTGAAGAGGCACAAGCTCGTGGTTTTGCGACGATGGCACAGACAATTTATTTATTGCAAGAAAAAATGACCGAAATTGCTCAAAAGCGGATTGAAGTTATTGCTCGAGGTAGTTTATCAATTGTGCGTGATTTTGAAAATTATTATCATGAATTAGAAACTAAAATTAAGTTGGATAATGAGAATTATAGCGAAACCAAACTTCCTAAATTATTAAATATGTTAGACAAATATCCTGAAGATAGTACGGCACATAAGCTATTTGTAAAACGTATTGAAGATGATATGATAAGTCAAGTCGAGTTTATGGGCAAACAAATTACCAATTTACATCAGCGTCAGCAATTAACTCTTGAGCAAATTAATCGTTCAAGTCAGCATATTACTGAAAAAGCAGATAATATTTCAGCCGAATTATTAGCTAATCTAAATGAGAGAATTAGTTTAAATAATCCCTCAGCTAGCACTACAGCTAAATTAGGTAATTCATCAGCTAAATTAGCTTTAGACCAAGCTAAGCCTAAGCAATTAAAGTAAAATAGATCTCCAGTAATGGAGATTTATTTTATCGATTAAAATGAAAATAACCAGCTATCATCAGCTTGAGTAGCAAAAATATCTTGTGGATATTTGACATGTGCAAGATACAATCCATTTGGCATAAATGTAGGTGGAGCTAATTTACGATTTTTTGCCTGAAAAACTTCATAAAACTGCTCTAGCGTCATACGTCCACAGCCAACATAAACCAATGCGCCAACAATATTTCGCACCATATGGTGTAAAAAAGCATTTGCGGTTAGTTTAAAGCGAATAATTTTACCGTGTTGTTCAATATCGAGGATAGATAATTCTCGAATTGGGGAATTTGCTTGACAGCCTGCAGCTCGAAATGAAGAAAAATCATGTAAACCAATCAACATATTGGCAGCTTGTTGCATCAAATTAACATCTAGTGGTTGATAATACCACGCTAACTGCTCATGAAAAAGTGCTGAATTAACGGGATTAATCATTAGATAGTAATGATAAGTTCGATTAAGTGCTGAAAAGCGAGCATCAAAATCTTCTGTGACTTCAACAGCTTTTTTGACTCGAATAGTAGCAGGTAGTTTGCTATTTACACCAACTACCCAACCGTTTAAATTACGTTTTTCATCAGAAGAAAAATGAATAACCTGATTAAGCGCATGAACACCTGTATCGGTACGCCCTGCTGTAATTGTCGCAACAGAATGATTAGCAAAGCTACTTAGTGCAAATTCCAAGCGATCTTGGACAGTATCAACATCACTTTGAGTTTGCCAGCCGTGAAATTTTGCACCATTATATTCAATTAATAATGCATACTTAGACATCTAATCCAAAATCCTTAATCATTTTAAGTGCTTCTTGTTTATCTTCTTTGCTACTTTCTGGATTATTTAGAATTTGATTTAATATCTCAGTAGCTCGTTCAGATTCATCGATTTGATAATACATATATGCTAAATTTAATTCTTCGCTAGTACTACGCTCATTAACATGAATATCGCTTAAAGAGTCGTCAACGGCGTAACTATCTGACAATGATGTAGCATAATTGTTAAAAGATACTGTTTTAACTGGCTGATTAAAGTCATTAATTTCATCAACTACAAAATTATTATTAAGACTATCATCTACCGCAGAAGGTGTAGATTTAGTAGAATAGGTATTACTATTTTCATTAAATTTAAAATCTAAAATTCTATCACTTGAAAAAGTTGGATTTTTTTCATCGGTGGTAATAGTTGTATCTGTTGGTTTAATTGTTGCAAAATTGAGGACACGTCCATCATCATCGGCAAATAAATTATAGCTTTCATTTGTATCTTCTTCTAACTCCGCCTCTTGCACATTAGAAGATGCTTCATTTATAAAATCATCAGGATTATTTTTTGCAAAATTTTCAAAGCTATTCACTATTTCCAAATTTGCTTCCTCTGTGTCATCATTAGCAATAACAGGTGAAGTATCTCGTGAATTATAAGCGTCGATTGCATCTACAATATTGCTTCGTAATGGGCTGTCATCTTCTAAACTATTCATTAATTGTTCATATAGTTCATCAGACCTATCGCTAAGACCTGCAAATAAATAAATTTCAAATAGTTTAAAACGAATATCATTACGGCTATCATCAAAAGATAAAATTTGCTCTAAAGTATCCACTAGATCCTGATCTAAATTTACTGGAGGATTTGCTATATTAACAGATCTATTTTCAATAACTGTTGATTTAACTTGTTTAGATGGTATAGTAGTTGTATCATTTGGATTATTATCTGTTGCTAATGGCTCAACAACTCTATGCTCAATTACCACTCCATCATCTAAATCCAAGATATCATTATTTGTACCCTTAGTACCCTTAGTACCCTTAGTACCCTTAGTACCCTTAGTACCCTTAGTACCCTTAGTACCATTATTATCTTTTTTATTAGCTGATTTTCGTCTTAAATTTAACTTAGGAAGTTTTTTACGAGCAACCAATAATCCACCTAAAGCAACAATCAACCCTAAAATATAAAATTTAAAATCCAATAACTGATCAATAATTGTTGGATCAGGTGCGTAATATTGGACTGGTGGTTTAACCTTAAATAATTTTTTGACTGGAGCTGATGCAATTACCGTTTTTTTACCCGTAAACAATTCGCTTGATTCAATATTTAACTCACTATCATAACGACTCGCCATTTTTTCAAGTAAGATTTTTCTAGCAACAGGATCTGGATTAGTAATTAATAGATATTGATCTGCATCATCACTGTTAATTTTTATTGTATCACGTGGATCAGGTAACAAAACTTCAAATCCTGATTCATATGGATCATCAACAGGTTTTAATTCAGTATAATTTTCAAATCCTAAAGCTATAAGCAATTGCATAATATCTAATTTAGCTTGTGGATAAATTAACTGCTCAAAACGAGCGATTGTATAAAGTGTATCCCCTGTATTCGTTGTATAAGACATATTATCTTGATCAAAGTTTTTAAGGTGCGCTTTGACAAATGGGTTAGTTAAATCTAATTTATATCCTAATTTATCTGGTTTAACACTAGTTTTTACAACTGGCTTAATTGCTTTAACAGGAATAGGGTGCGCATAACTTGGCTGATTAGTTTTTTTGACTGAAATAACCGCTGGAGGTGCAGAAGTCGTTTCATCAATTGGATCTAATAATACCGTATATTGTCGATAATAATCATCACTATTATATGAGTAATGCAATAAAATGTTAAGTACAGGCGACTTAATTGGTTTAGATGAGGTAATAACCAAATAATGATTATTACCATTGCTAATTACTTTAAAAAGTAAGCTACCTAACTCAGGATTAAATGTAATACCATTGCTCTTAAAGCGTGCACTATTTGCCAAGCCTATTGATAATCCAGATGTTTGAGCATCAGTAACACCCGTAATAGGAATTACCGCATTCAAATTTTGATTCAAAGATGAATTTACTCGAATACTACCTAAATCAGCAAATGAACTAAAACTTATTAGCGCCCCTGAAAGAGCTAATAGTAATTTTTTACGCATTTTTTTCCACTAAAATATTTAACATGCGACGTAATGGCTCTGCAGCACCCCATAATAATTGATCACCAACCGTAAACAAACTAATATACTCAGAACCAAATTTTAAACGTTTTAGGCGACCAACGGCAATATCTAATGTACCGCTTACACTAGCTGGAGTTAATTCTTGTAAGGTATCGGCTTTATTATTAGCAACAAATTTTACCCAAGGGTTTGCTTTAGCAATAATTTGCTCAATTTCTTCTAGGCTTAAATCATTGCGTTTTAATTTAATGGTTAAAGCCTGTGAATGACTTCTTAATACACCAACTCGTACACATACACCATCGATCATTACTTGATCAGGAGCATAGCCTAAAATTTTATTAGCTTCAACTCCACCCTTCCATTCCTCTTTAGTTTGACCATTTTCTAAACCAGCATCAATCCAAGGAATTACACTTCCCGCTAATGGTGCACCAAAATATTGCTTAGGAAAGTCGCTAGAATGAAGTTCTTGGGTAACTAAACGATCAATATCTAAAATTGATGCGGTTTTATCATCTAACAGTTTATCTGTAGCATTAAATAATGCCCCACTTTGTTTTAATAATTCTCGAATATTATTTGCTCCTGCACCTGAAGCAGCTTGATATGTCATAGATGAAATCCATTCAACTAAATCAGCTTTAAATAAACCATCAAGACCAAGTAACATTAAACTAACGGTACAATTACCACCAACATAATTTTTAATACCTGAAGCTAAACCTTTATCAATTAATTCACGATTAATCGGGTCAAGCACAATAATAGCATCATCATCCATACGCAAACCAGAGCTGGCATCTAACCAATAACCATTCCAACCACTCGCACGT
>DYTA01000025.1 GCA_020726205.1 Nitrosospira multiformis | reverse complement strand
TTTGAGTTTAGCGATTGAACAATCTATAGCTCAATTATTCATAGGTTAACTATATCTCATTGCTGGTTAGCTTATAAGAATTTTTCACTTGGATGATATCAAGACATGATACTTGAGCAAGATCATTAATAATTTTTTTAAAGGCTTTTTTAAATTCTTTAAAGTCTCTTATATCACCACCAAACAAATAAAATAACTTATCAACCTGAAAGGTATGATTTAATTTCTTTTGATATAGATTGTAATTCTGATAAGAGAAATAATTGAATACATCTAATTTTCTAGAACTGGTAAATGTATCTACTGCATAAGCGGAGATTGGTACACGACTAAATTTAATTAGCTCAAACATTTCTTGACTAATTGTTATTTCGTTTTGCCATTCCATATTATCATCATATAACCAAGAACAATCACCATCGAATATTTTGATTTTCTTACGATTAACTCTTGTTGTTCCATTAGGATTAGTATATTCAATCGATATTTCGCAATTTAATAATGCCCTTAATTGTGTATTAATTAGTTGTGTATCTTTTTTGCCACATACATAATTTATTTTTAGAATTTCTTTAATAAATTTACTTTTTTTAGCTGGCAATTGTACTTTACGTGATTTATATTTTTGGGAGATTATGAGTTTGCAGATCTCAGAAAAAAATCTCCGTGGATAGATTCCGCATGGAACATTTGAGTCGTGATTATCGTAAGATACCGTGATAAAATTATCACCTATAGCCACCGTTTTACTGTAGCAATTAATTTCATCATCTGTAGCTCTTTTGCTATTAATATGCTGTAAAAATGGAACATAAATAAATGGAGATATTGTGTAAGTTACATCATTAATTAGCTTATTGTTAGAGCTTTGTTTTGCTGGATTAAGTATAACCTCTAGCTCTTTAACACTCTGTATTTGTGGAGTATTTTGTTGGTTATAATTTTGGATGCGGTAATCATTATTATAGCAGATGAAACTATACAATAGATTAATATAGTCGTTATTGATAAAAAAGTAGTAGTTTACAAAATTAAAAAAACTTAAGTATAATATAGTTTTATTTTGGCAAATTATTATGCAACGAATCTATTGGAATTTTTATACTTCACATGAACGTAATCAAATAATTTTTGAAATACCTAGATTAATAAATCATTGCGGAACTATAATTCATCAAAGTATGTTTTCTGATTATTGTTTAAATTTAACTATTGAAATAACATCATCAGAAATACCAATACTACAAAACATGTTATCCAAATATTTTAAAATAGACGAACATATTCGAATAAACAAAAAATCTCAAGTTATTATTTTTATTAGTATAAAATTTAATAATGCAACCGGAGAACAAAAAAACATTATTCCCCAAACACCAGGTTAAATGATATAAAATTTAAAAATCAAAATAATAACCTTAAAAAATAAATTTTTTGAAGATGGATTGCTAAAAAGAGATGAGATTAATTATGATATAATTACTCATAATTAACTGCTAAATATTGCAATGGAGCATTTAGAATGAGAATTTTTAAAATTATTATCAGAGTCATTGTTTTTATATTTTTATTAGTTCTTGCAATAAATAATATGCAAATTGTAGAATTTAATTTTTTAGGTGTTTACACTTTGAAGCTTCCACTAATAATTACATTAGCTATTTTTGCAATTAGCGGTATATTTATTGGTAGTTTAATTGGTTTAATTAGTAATTTATCATTGAAAAAACAAATAAGTAACCTAAAGAAACAGCTAAAAAAACAAAATATATTACCCCAAAATGAAGATGAAATAATTTAATAAAAGGCTATAATCTTGGATATTTTAATAATATGGTTATTGATAACTCCCCTATTTTTTGCTTTTGGCTGGTTTGCAGGTCGAATAGATATGAAAGTAGTATTAAAACAAGCTAAACAACTACCTCAACGCGTTTTTGATGGCGTTGATGCATTAGTTGATAATAATACAGGCATTGCAAGTGATGAATTAAAACAGTTAGTTGAGCAAGAACCACAATTAATAGAACCACAATTTAGCCTTGGACGACTGTATCGTAAAAGAGGCGAGAATGATTTAGCAATTAGATTACATACTAAATTACTTGCGTCACAATATGTTATGAGTAATCAATTAAAGGATAAGATTCGTTTAGAACTAGCGCAAGACTTCCAAAAAGCTGGTTTAATTGATCGCTCAGAAGCATTATTAGTTCAATTATTGAATAGCGAACTGTATAGCCACCAAGCACTTGAAATGTTATTACTCATTTATCAACAAGATAAAAACTGGAGTGATGCCATTGAAACAGCAAAAAAACTGGCTAACTCAGATTTTAGTTTCCACACTGAAGTTGCTCAATTTATTTGTGAGTTAGCACAAGAAGCAATAATAAAATCAGACTTAGAGAAAGCTAAAGAACTCTTACAAAATGCGCTAGAAATTAATCGTAAATGTGTTCGTGCAAATATTTTGCTTGGTGATGTATATTTTAACCTTGAAGATTATCAACAATCAATTACAACATGGCAACTAATTGAAAAACAAAATTTTCTTTATCTGCCATTAATCATGGATAAAATGTTTGATGCCTATCTAAGACTAGATAAAGTAAAAGAGTGCTTAACATTAATTAAAGGTTATGTAACTTTATATCCGAAATTAAATATGTACGACTTCGTTTATCAAAAACTTTCAAATTATGATACACAAGAAGCAACTGTAGAGTATTTAAGATCTGCCATGCAACATACACCAAACTCTAAAATAGCTGCATTATTAATCAATGCTAGATTATCTGAATTAGAAACCGTTGATGGAAAACAAGATGCTGAACACATTAAAAATATTTTATTAAAATACAACAATAAATTATCCAACTATCACTGTGGATGTTGTAATTTTAAATCTAAGACTTTTTTCTGGCAATGCCCAGCTTGTTATTCTTGGGAAAGTATAAGTCCAAATAATACTGAAAATTAAACAAACATCCACATATAAATAATCCCCCAATTATAATAACAACTGGGGGATTATTTTATTTTTTAGGCTTTATAAAATTTGCTCGATTTTTTCTTAACTCTAAGACCATTAGCATAGCTTCTTTAAAAATGCTTCCAGACATTTTAGATACACCTAATATTCTATCTTCAAAAATAATTGGTATTTCTTTAATCTTAAATCCATTTAAAAAAGCCTTGTATGTAGTTTCAATTTGAAAACAATAACCAGTTGACTTAAGCTCATTAACATTAATAGTTTCCAATACCTCACGGCGAAAACATTTAAATCCACCAGTTAAATCATTAAATGGCAACCCTAAAATTATTTTGGCATATAAACTTCCACCTCGGCTAATTAGTTTGCGTTTTAAGCTCCAATTAACTACTCCACCGCCATCAACATAGCGACTACCCAATACCATATCATAGGTTTGTAAAGTATTAAACATTTGTGGAAGATATTTAGGATTATGAGAGAAATCAGCATCCATTTGACCAATAATATCATAGTCTCGCTCTAATCCCCAGTTAAAACCTGCAACATAAGCTGTACCTAATCCAAGTTTACCAGCTCTTTTTATTAAAAATAGCTGACCATTATATTTTGTTTCAGCCAAATTTGAAACAATATCAGCGGTTTTATCTGGAGAGTTATCATCAATAACCAAAATATGTGTATCTGGTACATAATGAAAAACATCAGATAAAATTTTCTCTATATTATCTTTTTCATTATAAGTTGCGATAATAATCATTTTTTTCATAATTAATTCCTTGATCTAATTTAATTACTTAAGCGATAAACATATAATTTATTATTTACAAAACTACTTCGATAACCAACAATCGGCAATGGAGTAATATGTTTAAAATAAACTTTTAATTGTTCTAAATATATGTCATCATTTCCATCACAAAAATACACGGCATTTTTTATGGGTAAATTTAAATTTTTATTCCAATCAGCGTAACTATTGCTAAATTTAAAATTACTCAATACATATGTACGACCTAATCCTAAATAGTACCATCCTCTTGAAGCATTACCATAATCACATGATAAAATCACATCTCCATCCCTAATATCATTAATTTTTATCTGATGATACAGCTGTGCATTTCCCATAAACGCATTAATTGCAGGAATTTTACTTTGATATATGCGAGGTACAAATAACTCTGGCATTTTAACTAATGGCAATAAAACCAATACCAATGAGATAGCTACACGATAAGTCCATTTTACATTATATTCAGCTAAACATCCGGCTAAAAATATTATACCACTAATAAATGCTGGCGCAACCCAATTTGCTTCCATAAATTTATATAAACTATTGTATGCAAAAAATAACGACACAAAGCTAAAAATACTAATTAAAAGTAAATAACGTTCATCACGTAATATCTGTTTTCGCTTAATAAAGATAAAAACTAATAAAGGTAATGAGATAAAAGGATTTGATGCACCAATAAAGCTCCCCACATAGTCACCAAGACCGGCTAAATCAATTTTTTTATCAGTTGATACACCGTGATGAAACTGGAAAGAAAATGATATCCAATTATGTTGATAATTCCAAATAACTACAGGACTAAATACCAACATTGAAAGTAATAATGCAAAATAAACATCTTTACGTAACAACATCATTCTTTTTTGAGAATTAATTAATAAGTAAATAAGTATACCTGGTAACATTAAAACAGCTGTATACTTCGACAGTAAAGCACAACCTAAAGAAATACCTGATATATAGAGGAATTTTTTTTCATTAAAAACTAAGCCTCGCACCAAAGCATATAATGTAACACTCCAAAACATTAATAAAGGACTGTCAATAGTAGTTATAAAAAAAGTACCCTCTAATAATGGCCAAGCCAAAGCTAAAATAACAGAAATATCAGCAGCTTTTTGCCCAAACATTTTTTTAGTTGTTAAATAAATCATGATTACCGTTATGCTACTGCATATAACAGATGATAATCTAACAAAAAACTCTTTGTCTGAAAATAATGTTGTTAGCTTAATCAAATATGCAATCATTGGTGGATGATCATAATATGATAACTGTATATTTTTACTCCAAACCCAATAATATGCCTCATCATAATGTAATTGTAAACTTTGATTAAACATTAAATGTACAAAAACAATTAAAATAAAAAGTAACAATACTTTTATATTCATTTTTTCCATTAAATAACTTTCTTGATAGGAAAAACTTTATCAACAACTATAAAAACGATAGTTGTAACTAACCATACAATAATTGCCGCCAAACAAATATCACTAAAGTAATGACCACCCTGTAACCATCTAACAAGAGCAACAAGAGTAAATCCAATAGCAGATAACATAATACCGACTTTTCTTCTACGTGCCGCTATAAAAGGAATACCAATAAATGCTCCAATAGATACATGACCTGAAGGCATACTATTATCTTTTGGACTAGAAAAGTGTGGTTGCCATGGTAGCGAAAATTGATGATGATCACGAATTACTTGATAAGGGCGTGCGCGCCCCCAGTTTTCTTTTAGAAGGCTATTGACAATCAAACCAGGTCCAATAGCCAAGCTCAAATATGAAATTATTGCCATACGTTGTATTATGCGCTTATTACTTAATTTAAAAGTTCTGGAAAGAACAAGCAAAATCAGAGGAATAATAATCAGAAGAAACGTCGCAACATTTACACCATAATAAATAATTTTACACCACAGATGAGTCTCACCATAAAAAGTATGGGTAACTGGATTATATGGAATAAGTGCTAAATAACTATCTAACATAGGGCTAAGTAATAAAACTAATCCACCCAATAAAATAAGTATTAAAATTAATCTTTGCTTCATAAACAACTTTTCAATAATATCAACACTATATTTTAACATGTATCAAACTATAAATAGCTTTTAACATCTATACCATGAGACTTAATTATTTCTGTTAAATTAAACATAAACTGTGGTGTTAACTGTGTAATATCTTTACCTTCAAATTGAGCTGGTTGTCGTGCTGTTGAATAAAGCAACACTCCCCTAATTTTTGATGTTACAGATTTAAGAAAATATAAAAATTCAGATATCTCATTTTCTGTTGGAGAAAGTTTGCCATAGTTAAACCAGCAAGATTGAATATATGTAGCACATAGTTCACTAACAGTAGATAGTCTATTTTTAATTAAGTCAAGATTAATATCAATTTGATTAATCCGTTTAATATCCACTATATTAGCTCTATCAACTTTAAACCAAACTTCACCACTATATTTAGCTAATAATTTAATTCCATGTTGCACATTACTCAGACTAACTTGACTACCATTGGTAATTAAAATTGTTTTTACACTGCTAGATAAATTATATTTAAGTCGTAGCTTAACTATAATTTGACAAACTTGCTCAAAACTTGGTGATAATGTAGGTTCACCATTACCAGCAATACATATATCATTAAAACGACGCATATTATCTGAAACATACAGTAACATAAAATCGCCATTTATAATCCAATTGAGCATCATGTCTAATTCATATTCTAATTGAACTAAATCAATTTCATCTGGTTTACCACGATGGAGACCATCAACTTGACAATAAATACATTTCCAGTTACAGCTATTATCAATATTAAGATTAATTCCTAGAGATAATCCTTCAGAACGTCTTGAAATTACAGGATAAACATATGTACAGTTATTAAAATATCGAGAATGATTATTAATTGTTAATTGATTTTGTTGCATAATAGACCATAAAAACAAAAAGGTGCCATAAGACACCTTTATTAAAAACCTACAAATAATTATTTATGTTTAGTTACTAATAATATCGGTATCTCACTATCATGAGCCAAGTCCTCAACTATACCACCAGTAATAAAATGAGCAAAAGATCCTAAATGATGTGATCCTAACACAAATAAATCAGCACCATACTCATTAGCATCCTCTAAAATTAAAGATGAAATTTCCGCACCATAATTTTCGATTAATTTAACTTCAGCCTTAACACCATCTAACTCAAGCTTTTCTTTAATTTGATCTACCAAAGTTTGACCAATATTAACCAAAGCATCTTTTAATTCAGCTACACCAACCATTTCAATACCAAATGTAATCTGTTCTAAATTAACCACATGAACGACACGTAAATCAGAACCTGTAGACTTAACTAACTTTATAGCTTCTTGTAAAATTTTGTCTGAAATATCTGAATTATCAATTGGAACATAAATTCTTTTAAACATAATTAAACTCCTTAATTATTAGATAAATCGCTATTACATGATTATAATACTTTTTTAAATAAATGCAAATTTATATTTAATAATTTATAAATTAAATTTATTGCTACATGATAAAATGTACTAACTAAAACTTTTAGGAGCTACTAATATGCATAATTTTACATTTTATAATCCAGTTAAAATTTTATTTGGTAAAGGTCAAATTTCTCAATTATCAAACTTAGTTTCAGCTAATAAAAAAATACTACTCGCATATGGAGGAGGCTCAATAAAGTCAAATGGCGTATATCAGCAGGTAATGTCAAATTTATCAAATGCTGAAGTAATTGAATTTGGTGGTATTGAAGCAAATCCTGATTATGATACACTAATGAAGGCTGTGCAAATTTGCAAAGAGCAGAAAATTGATTTAATTCTTTCTGTTGGAGGTGGTTCCATTATTGATGGCTGCAAATTTATTGCACTAGCAGCTCATTACGATGGTGATCCATGGGATATTTTAACTCAAAAAGATCTAGTTTGTCATAACGCTATAGATATTGGTGTAGTTCAAACATTACCTGCCACAGGTTCAGAGATGAATTGTGGTTCAGTTATATCACGTCGCAAAATTGGAGCAAAACAAGCATTTGGTTCACCATTAGTTTTTCCTAAATTTGCAATATTGGATCCTGAAACCACTTATAGTTTGCCTATCCGTCAACTTAAAAATGGTATTATAGATCCATTTATTCACGTTACAGAACAATATATAACTACTGATTTGAATACACCAATACAAGATGGAATAGCTGAAACTGTATTAAAAACACTGATATCAGTTAGTCATGATATTGTCTCAGGAACAACAGATTATGATACAAGAGCTAGTTGGATGTGGGCAGCAACAAATGCTTTAAATGGATATATAGGAATAGGTGTTGACCATGACTGGGCAACACATATGATTGGGCACGAATTAACGGCTGCTTATGGCTTAGATCATGGTCAATCACTAGCAATTATTGCACCTCAATTATGGCGTCATCAATTCAAAACTAAAATGGATAAACTTGCAAAATTAGGAAGAAACGTATGGGGACTAGAAAATCAAGATTCTGAAATAGTTGCAACTCAAGCGATAATTTTAACTGAAGAATTTTTTCACTCAATTGGTATTCAAACCAAACTATCCGATTTCAAAGTTAAAGTTGATCCAGAAGCAATAACTGAGAATTTATTCCGTTATAGCAATGGAAATATAGGAGAACATAAAAATATTGATGCACAAGCAGTAAAAGAAATTTTATTAATGGCACAATAGAATAAAAGAACCAGATCATAATGATCTGGTTCTTTTATTTTTTATAAAGCCATTCTACGTAAGTCAGATAAAATCTGAGATAAGTAAGTTGTAAATTTTGCAGCTAAAGCACCGTCAATAAGTCGATGATCAGCAGATAATGATAATGGTAACATCAAACGAGGTACAAATTCTTTACCATTCCAAACAGGCTCCATAGCCGATTTAGAAACACCAAGAATAGCAACTTCAGGAGCGTTAACAATTGGTGTAAATGCAGTTGTACCTAAGCCACCCAAACTAGAGATTGTAAATGTTCCACCTTGCATATCAGCTGGTTTTAATTTACCATCACGCGCTGCTTTTGCTAGAGCTGAAGTTTCTTTAGCTAATTCCACAATTCCTTTTTTATCAGCATCTTTTATTACAGGAACAGTTAGACCATTTGGAGTATCCGCAGCAAATCCAATATTGTAATAACGCTTATAAACAATATTTTGTCCATCGATTGACGCATTTAATTCTGGGAATTTTTTCAAGGCAAAAACTGCTGCTTTAATCAAGAATGCCAAAGGCGTAACTTTAATTTCAGCTTTTTTATATTCTTCATTTAGTTGCTTACGGAAATTTTCCAGCTCAGTAATGTCTGCTTTTTCAAAATAAGTTACATGAGGAATCATAACCCAATTACGAGCCATATTTGCACTTGAAATTTTCTTGATGCGTGACATTTCTTGAATTTCAACTTCACCAAATTTTGCAAAATCAACCTTTGGCCACGGTAATAAATCTAATCCAACTCCACCACCAGCATTACCTGTTGTGGATTGACCTGGATTACTCAAAATAGCTTTAACAAATGATTTAACATCAGCTTCAGTAATACGTGATTTTGTTCCAGTACCTTTCACTTTACCTAAATCCACACCTAGCTCACGAGCTAATTTGCGAATAGATGGTGATGCAAATGCTTTCGAAAACGAAACTTCATCAACTTTAGTAACAGCTGGCGCAAGAGCACTACTTGGTACGCTAACAGGTTGAACTGGCACTACTGGAGCCACAACTTGTGCTGCAACAGGTGCGGTACTAGCTACAACATTAGTACTTTCTACAACTAAAATTAAATCACCTTGATTAACTTTACCACCTACTTGTACCTTCAACTCTTTAATAATGCCAGTTGCTGTGGAAGGAACATCCATTGTAGCTTTGTCTGTTTCTAAAGTCATAATTGTATCTTCTTCTTTGATACTATCACCTACTTTTACCACAACATCAATAATAGATACATCATTATTACCACTTAAATCTGGTACTAATACATTAACTAACTGCACTGAAGAAGTAGCAGTAACAGTTGCTGCTACAGGTTCAACAATAGAAGCAACCTGTGCTACTACTTCAGCAACTGGTGTTACAACATCTGCAACGCCTTCAATTTTAATAATGACATCACCTTCATTTACTTTTGAGCCAACATTTACTACAACTTCAGTTACCACACCAGCAAATTCAGCAGGTACTTCCATTGTTGCCTTATCTGTTTCTAACATCAGTAAGTTATCATCAATATTAATCTTATCTCCAACTTTAACATAAACTTCCGCTACGTTAACGTCGGTACTACCACCAATATCAGGAATTTTAAGCATAGCAATTTTGGGATTTGAGGATTGTATTTTTATATCTTGAATATTTGGTTTAGTTTTAACTGGTATTTCAAATAACGCATCAATAATTTGCTCATCTAGTTCAATTTCGCCCAAGCCAGTTACAATATCAACAAATAATTTACGCTCTTTTTGATTAGGATTAATCTGCTTAAATTGTTCAGCTAATTCTAAATCTCGTTGTAATAACCATTTTAACAATAAACCACTTTTAAAATGCTCAACGAGCTCAACGGTAATATGCTCTCTTAACTCTTCAACTGTTTTTACATTTACGCCATCAATTGCCAAATCAAATTTGATCGCTTTTTTTACAATCGCCATATTTTATTACTCCAAATAGCTCGTTTTATCTCAAAATTTATTTTAGTGGATATTATTTAATTTAACCAACAAAGATTTTATCACAAACCAAGCATCAAATCAATGACTTACATTTTAGCTTTTTTGTTCTATATCGCACACTGTTCTGCATTGTTTTTTTTATTGATTTATAGGTGGTTTTTGTTCTATTTTTTAGAATTTATCCCATAATTAACACTAAAATAGTTGATATTTTTCTACTGATATCACACAAAAACGTAGATAAAACGCTACACGAGATATAAATATGTTTAATTCATTTAACACTTACACGACCAACCTTACACCGATAGGA
>DYTA01000024.1 GCA_020726205.1 Nitrosospira multiformis | reverse complement strand
ATATTTTATTGAAATTCACCGCGCTCTAAAGAGCGAGGATCTTTACGATTATCTACGGATTGTGTCCACAACCTGAATATTTTTGTGGGGTATATTTGTCTGCCACATTATTGTGAAAATACACCCCCAATTTTTTTAAATAACTTTGGAATAGCGTTTAATATCTTGATTAATTTGTAAGTACCTATCAAATACTTTTGCGATATTACGAATTAAAAATCTACCTTTATTGCTTACGATAAAACCATCATCACTAAGTTTAATTAAACCTAAATCAGCTAACTTAGGCAATTCTAGCAACTCACCTGCAAAATAAGCAGTAAAATTTATCGCAAATTCATTGGCAATGACATTAAAATCTAATTTAAATTGGCACATAATTTGCTGAATTACTTCTCTACGCAAAACATCATCTGGTGTTAGAACCATACCACGTAAAATAGGCAACTGATTAGCATTAAGAGCATTGTAATAACTATCTAAATCCTTAGCATTTTGATAATAGCTCTTACCGACAAAACCAATTGAAGATACACCAAAAGATAACATATTTGTATCCGCAAACGTAGAATACCCTTGAAAATTACGCTGTAATGTACCATTTGCAAGAGCGATTGATAATTCATCCTCAGGTAATGCAAAATGATCCATACCAATAAATACATACCCTGCTTTAGTTAACTCTTCAACACACATTTGTAAAATATTTAACTTTTCAGTTGCAGATGGAAGATCCTGCTCATTAATTCGAGTTTGTGGCATAAAAATATGTGGCAAATGCGCATAATTGAACAATGCAATTCTAGCTGGTTTTAATTGATTAATTACAATATCAATCGTCTTACGATAACTATCTAATGTTTGTAATGGTAAACCATAAATTAAATCAACATTAGTTGAATTAAAACCTAGTTGAGTAGCGGCATTCAGAACTCGCAACGTATCTTCTAAAGGTTGAATACGATTAACGGCTTTTTGTACCAACGGATCAAAATCCTGCACACCTAGTGATACACGATTAAAACCTTCTGCATGCAGTGCTGTAATAAATTCATCAGTTACATGACGAGGATCTAACTCCATCGCAATTTCTTTAGCATTGTCTAGAACAAAGTATTGGCGAACTAAATTCATAATTTGTTGAACTTCGCTAATAGATAGCCAAGATGGTGAACCTCCACCAAAATGTAGCTGAACTACAGATAATTTTTTACCAATTAATTGATAATATAAATCGAGCTCTTTAGCTAAATACTCAATATACTCAGTAATTTTTGCACGGTTATTAGTGATAATTTTATTGCAACCACAATATAAACACAGTGTATTACAAAAAGGAACGTGAATATATAATGAAATATTCTGATCAAAACCTGGAGTAAAAACCTGTTTAATTTGTGCTAATTGCTCAGCTATACCAAATTGCAAATTAAAACGATCTGCGGTAGGATAGGAAGTATAACGTGGTGCATTAGTTTGGCAACGCTCAATTAAATCACGATCAAACTCAGTTTTATTAATATTCATTTAATCTTAACTCCCATCGGTACCAGACTCTGGCCAATTAATAACTAATTTAATTCGCAGGTCTGGTTTACTCACCTGCACAATTTGTGGATGATTTTGATCTTGCCATTGTAAATACTCTACCTGCCACGCCAATTGACTAAAACCAGAAGCTAACTGATTCTGTACGGGATATTGAGGCAAAGGAACTCCCTGAATCCAATAATGTAAATAAGCAATTGGCAATGTAAATCCTAATTGCTCTTGCATCATTGAGTCTAAATTTGATCCAGAATATTCTTGATTACCATTATTTAAAGTTGCAATACTACTTTCAACTTTAATTTGAGCAACTGTATTACCTAATGGAGACATAAAATCTAATACATCATTTTGAGACTCATGTTGCCAGTTAAAATTGCCATAATAATCTTTTTGTGCAGTAACGATGGAAAATCTACCACTAATATTATAACTTTCATCTAAATTTATCGGCTGATGATAGTTTGCTGGTTGCGCCACATTCACATTATACCAACTAGCACATCCACTCATCATTAGTAATGAACTAGCCAAAACTAAAAGTAAATTAGTATTCCTCATTTATTCATATCCAGACCAAATTGATAATACATTAGAATTAACATTGCCTGATCAACTACAGATTGCGTAAATTTAATACGTTGCAACTTAGCAGGAACAACTATTACCTTGTTGGCTTGCTCTGTCTTACCTTGGGCTAAATAAATTTGTTTTAAATGTTGAGCAGTATCGGTATCTTGAGTACTAATATATGCTAAGTTAGTATAACTTTCTGCCTGTGAATATTGTTTTAGTTTAAAATTAGCCCAACCTAAAGTATCCAATACAGCAGGATCATTTGGCTTCATTGAATATGCTTTTTGTGCATAATTATATGCTTCCAAATAATGTGGCGTTTTATCCGCTAGAATATAACCTAAATCATTATACCCAATAGCATCATTTGGATAATTTTTAATATATTGCTTGTATAATTTTATTGCTTGATTAGTTCGGTTAGTCAGATCAGATAACGATGCATAATAATATCTAAAGTTTTGGTCCGCACGATATAACTTAATTTTTTGATTGACAATCTGATATGCCTGTTCGTAATGTTCAGCCTCTGCATAAGTACTAATTTGTAGCAATGACGTCTCTCGTGGCGACATATTAGCGGCTTTAGCTGAATTATTTAAGAATTGATTTACCTGTTCAGTTTTATTCTGTTCTAAATAATTTTTTAAAATAGCGATTTTACTTGCATCAGATAGTGAAGGATTTAACTCACCAGCTCGTTGATAATACGATAACGCACTTTCAGGTTGATCTTGCAAATCATATAAACTTGCTATTGCTAAATCAACACTTCCATCTAAATTTAATCCGCTAGATTCTACTTTTAATAATGAGTGTAATGCACCACTATTGTCCGCTTGGCGATATTGTATAATTGATTTACTTACCATTAAATTAGCATCATTCGGTGAAAGCTGTAAATTTGACTCCACAAAACTATTTGCTAATTCAATTTTATTAGTTTTTAACAATACTGCTACATATAAATTTTGTAAAGTTGAATTAGGTTTACCAACAAGATTAACTTGATGCTGTACCGTAGTGCTTAATAGATCATCATTATTTAGTTTAGCTAATATTCCAGCTGACCAATACATTGGAACTTCCCAATTAGGATAGTTAGCATGAATTTTATCCAAAGTACCTAATAATTCACTTTGATTACCACCAATACTATAAGCTATAGTTGCAAACAAATAAGCTTCTGGATAGCCGTCATATTTTTTAACAACATAATCAGCAAATTTAGTTAAAGTAGCATTCGATTCGCTCATAACATCATTACTAATTGAGGTTGATAAAAATAATAAAATAGATCTAGTTCTTTTGGGATCAGCATTAATCACCAACTTCAAGTTATTTTTAGCTGCAGATAAATTATTTTTATAAATATCTTCACGAATACTAAATAAATGAGCAGTTTTTGAATTTGGCGCTGTTTTCAACAAAAGATTAGTCATCTCTTCAAGTTTATCAGTATTCTCTGGAATATTGGCGTTATGCTCATAACATACAATGGCTTTATAAATAATACGAGGATCTTTATACTGGTTAGCTAAATAATAATAACTACTAGCCGCTTGCGAGTATGATCCTTGATTATATAAAATATCTGCATTAATCAATATAGATAAATCAGTCGTTGATAAATTTGCTTGTGGCAGACTTTCAGCATCAAAATCAACAAAATTATCAGCATATTCAATAGCTCGAGCAACATTATGTTGATAATTATCCGTAGTAAACTGTGTAGGATTATATTTTGTTGCAACATTTGCACAACCAACTACACCAGTAGCAACCAATATAGTTACAAGGATTTTTTTCATAATTTCAATTCAACCTTAGATTATTTCAAAAATATATTATTACAATAGATTTTACCACTAAAGAATAATTTTGAATTTTTTTTCTCTATAATCTAATTTATAATCTTATTTACAAATTAAGTTGAATAATGATTTCATTTAAAATCTAGATTAATTAATTGGTATAATTAACTACTTAATCACAAAGATATGCTTTAATTTAGAAAAGAGTTATTATGCCAGAACTACCTGAAGTTGAAACCGTCAAAAATGGATTACAAGATCTCTGCAATACAAAAATTCAGCAAATAATAATTCGTTTTCCACGATTACGCTACCCACTATCACAAGAAGAATTAAATCAAGCTTGTGGGCAAATGATTAAGCAAATAACTAGACGGGCAAAGTATTTAATATTTCATCTGGAACATGGTTATATAATTTGTCACTTAGGAATGTCTGGACGACTTACATTATATAAAGAAGCCCCTGAAATCCTAAAACACGATCATGTAGATATAGTTAGCGGAGAGTTTACATTACGCTATAATGATCCACGGCGTTTTGGTTGTATTATTTATGTCAAAGAACTAGAAAATAATCAAATTTTAGGCAAATTAGGACCAGAACCATTAGAGTCAGAATTTACGGAAAAATACTTATTCAATAAAATAAAAACACGTAAAACACCAATTAAGCAATTGATTATGGATAACGCTATAGTGGTTGGTGTAGGAAATATTTATGCATGTGAATCATTATTTTTAAGTAACATTAGTCCTCTTCGTTTAGGTAATGACATAACCAATGAGGAATGTGTTACTTTGGTCACAAATATCCAAAAAGTATTAACTGAAGCAATTGCCGCTGGTGGAAGCTCTCTCCGAGATTATAAAAATGCGAATGGCGAATTAGGCTATTTTCAACAACAACACAATGTTTATGGACGAGCAAATCAAGAATGTCGCAGTTGTAAAACTAAAATTGAAGAAATTAGACTAGGACAACGTAATAGTTTTTACTGCCCTAATTGTCAAAAATAAGAGCCCTATGAAAAACTTTAAAAAAATTAATATTATTAGTAAATTAATGCTTATGACAGCCCTAATGTTAGGTAGTCAAATTGTACAAGCAGAAAATGAAAATACTGAATCAGTCGATACCTTAATGGAGCTAACAACTAGTGGTATTGAAAGCATAACTATACCAGTAACAGAATCACAACCTAAAATATCAAAAGTAATAGTCGAAAAAAAACATACACCAATTATTATTGGCTTGGCTTTAGGTGGTGGTGCAGCGAAAGGATTTGCTCATGTTGGGGTAATTCGAGCACTAGAAGAAAATGGAATTAAAGCGAAAGTAATTACGGGTACTTCAGCAGGTAGTCTAGTTGGTAGCTTGTATGCTTATGGTTATACACCAGATCAACTACAAAAAATATCTTATCAACTAGATGAGTTAAACCTTGCTGATTTCACATTAAGCTCAAATGGCGTAATTAAAGGTAATCGCTTGCAACAATTTGTAGATGGTCAAGTAAAAAATACTCCCCTACAAAAATTAAAAACTAATTTTACCGCTGTTGCCACAGATCTAGATAGTGGAAAAAGTATAGGTTTTAATAACGGAGATACGG
Organism: Nitrosospira multiformis; assembly: GCA_020726205.1. Classification (GTDB taxonomy): domain Bacteria; phylum Pseudomonadota; class Gammaproteobacteria; order Burkholderiales; family UBA11063; genus Aquella. Next base: position 5,428 of record DYTA01000024.1, on the reverse strand, counting down.
GAATTGCAGTACGAGCATCTTGCTCAATTCCGAATGTTTTTATGCCTGTAGTAATGAATGGTCATCGCTATGTTGATGGTGGACTATCAGCACCAGTACCAGTTAGTTATGCCAGAAAAGCTGGTGCTAATTTTGTAATTGCTGTTGATATAACTGCCAAACCAGAAACAGGAAAAAGCGGATTTCTATCTAACTTAGACCAAACAATTAATATTTTAAGCGTTAAATTACTCAATGATCAACTAAAACAAGCTGATGTTGTTATTCGCCCAGATATTACACAATTGTCAAGTTTTAGTTTTGATAAAAAACAACAGGCAATTAACTTAGGCTATCAGGCAGCTATGACACAGATGCCGATAATTAAACAAAGAATTACACAATGGCAACAGGCTAATTAATTAGCCTGCTGATTAATGTTGAATACTATTTTTTACTAAAGGAATAAAGCTAAATACAAATAAAGTTAATAAACTCCAAACTTCAATGACATAAATAGCTAAGGCAAATTTACCGATAAAATGTGCGAGTAATGACGTAACCGTAGTAGCCATTGATAATACAACAAACATCATCATTAACAGACAAATTATTGCTAAAATATTTTTGCCTAAAATTTGCAAACCATAACCAAAAACATGAAAAGGCTTAACCTGCCCCTTGGTTAAAATATTTAATGGAATAACAATAAAAGATAGTATTTGCAAAATAAATAAAACTATTTCCATACTAATATTAATTGCGACTTCAAACTGCGGTAACTGAAAATATAATAAACTACCACCTAAAGACACCATTAGTAATAATAATAAATAAATGAAAATAATACGTAAACTATTACTTTCCCAAATAACTGACAACAAATATTTCAAATTTCTGGAGTGGGAATCATACGCAATAACCAACAAAGCAACCGCTATAGCAAGTAACGCACTAACTAAAGCAGCCAAAATAAATACTAAAATACTACTGTGAAAAATTTTACTCAAAACCAGACCAGCTGCAAGCATTAATACAGCAGCTATACCAGTGACAAGTAAAACTAACGCCGAAATCAACCAATTTTTCTTTAAACCTATTAAACCATGACTTAACCAACCAATAAAGGCAAACAACTTATCTCGTTGAATAATTATTTTTTGATTATTCATGAGATATTCCAGACTGATACATTTTAAAAGTAAACAAAGTAGTGATAATTATAAATAACAACATCACAATACCCAAAAAAAATAATAATATACCAAATATAATATTACTACTAACCGCCAAAGTTACCATTAACAATAAATACATTGGAACCAAAATAAACGGGATTAATACTAGTAAACCTAAAACAATCACTGAAAAATTTTGTAAAATAAAACTCCAACTTAACTTTAAAGCATCAAAAACACGAACCTCAGGATTAAAAGTAATTATAACCGTAGAAATACCAAAAACAAATGCACGTAATAAACTCATAGCAATCATCATATAAACCAAATTATGATTTGTAATCATTGTCTCAGGAGTAGCATTATCAATACCCAAACTAGACATAATTTGCTTCATAATTCCCATGGAAATTAAATCATAAGCAACGCTAAATATTGCAAAACTAACAACATTACGTTTCGCAAAAATTTCCTTTAAATTTAATCCAATTCCGATTTCTTGTTCATTTTCAATAGATTGTGCACTAATTAACATTCGCACAATTATCAAAGTTGCAAAAAATGCACCCATAAATGGCAATAGAGAAAAAACCACAAACATCAAAGCAAAAAACATAAAGTTAATCGGTTTTTCTCGAAAAATTGCAAAACTTGCTTTAATCCACAACCACGCTATTCCAAGTGGCAAATTATTTTTTACACTTAATTGACTCATAATTTCCTTATCTTATAGATAGTTAATATAATTTAAGCAAATATTATAAATGAATATGCTAGTTGAAAAAATATTAATCATCTGACTTGGCAAAAATCTAATTTAGAAAATTCTAAAATAATTAACATTGAGTCTTGATATCTGACTATTAATTCACATATAAGAGTTATGAACAAAATAAAATAAGTTTAGCAATAATTGGTTAAAACTTATTTCTTTTGAATTTTTAGGAGAAAAACATGAGATTTGAAAAATTAACAACTAAGTTCCAAAGCGCATTACAAGAGGCACAAAGTATTGCATTAGCAAATGATAATCAATATATTGAGCCACAACACTTATTAATTGCAATGTTGAATGAAGAAAATTCAACTTTAGCTAGTGTGTTGGCAAAAGTTGGCGTAAATTTAAATCCGCTAAAAGCAGAGTTAAACGCAAGTATCAAAAGAATTGCGAAAGTTACTGGCAATGCAGGAGAAGTTACCCTATCACGTGACTTAAATAATCTATTGAACGTTACTGAAAAAATCGCAATGAAGTTACAAGATAACTTTATTGCATCAGAGTTATTTTTGCTTGCTGCACTAGAAGACAAAGGTGAAACTGGAAAAATTTTAAAACAATTTAACGTAAAAACAGCAGATGTAAATAAAGTCATTATGGATATTCGTGGTGGTAAAATGGTTGATAGCCAAGATAGCGAAAATCAACGGGAAGCATTAAAAAAATATACCGTTGATTTAACTGAACGAGCAAGAATTGGCAAACTAGATCCTGTAATTGGGCGAGATGACGAAATTCGGCGAGCTATTCAAGTCTTGCAACGTCGCACTAAAAATAACCCAGTGCTAATTGGTGAACCTGGGGTTGGTAAAACCGCAATTGTTGAGGGTCTAGCCCAACGAATTGTAAATGGTGAAGTTCCTGAGGGTCTAAAAAATAAACGATTATTAGTACTAGATTTAGCGTCATTGCTTGCAGGTGCTAAATATCGTGGTGAATTTGAAGAACGCTTAAAATCAGTATTAAATGAATTAGCACAAGATGAAGGTCAAACTTTAATTTTTATTGATGAAATTCATACCCTAGTTGGTGCAGGCAAATCTGAAGGAGCTATGGATGCAGGTAATATGCTAAAACCAGCATTAGCTCGTGGTGAGTTACATTGTATTGGTGCAACAACGCTTGATGAGTATCGCAAATATATTGAAAAAGACCCTGCCCTAGAACGTCGCTTTCAAAAAGTATTGGTAGGTGAGCCAAGCGTAGAAGATACAATTGCAATTTTACGTGGTTTACAAGAAAAATATGAAATTCATCATGGTGTAGAAATTACAGATCCTGCAATTGTGGCGGCAGCTGAATTATCAAATCGCTATATCACGGATAGATTTTTACCAGATAAAGCAATTGATTTAATTGATGAAGCTGCATCAAGAATTAAAATGGAAATTGATTCAAAACCAGAAGTAATGGACAAATTAGAACGTCGCCTAATCCAATTAAAAATTGAACGTGAAGCAATGAAACGTGAAACTGACGATGCCAGTAAAAAACGCTTAGAAATTATTGAAGAAGAAATTCATACCCTTGGTAAAGAATTTGCTGACCTTGAAGAGATTTGGAATAATGAAAAAGCAATGGTACAAGGATCACAATCAATTAAAGATGAAATAGATAAACTAAAATCAGAAATTGAAAACTTTAAACGTAAAGGTGATTGGCAAAAAGTTGCTGAATTAGAATATGGTAAATTACCAGAACTAAATTCACGCTTACACCAAGCAGAAAAAGGCGATCACAAACAAATGCAACTATTACGTACCGAAGTTGGTGCAGAAGAAATTGCTGAAGTAATTTCACGAGCAACAGGTATTCCTGTAAGTAAAATGATGCAAGGAGAAAAAGATAAACTATTACGCATGGAGGATAAACTTCACGAAAAAGTAATTGGTCAAAATCAAGCTGTAGAATCAATTGCTGATGCTATTCGTCGCTCACGGTCTGGATTATCAGATCCTAATCGCCCATATGGTTCATTCTTATTTCTTGGGCCAACTGGGGTTGGTAAAACAGAATTATGCAAAGCATTAGCTGGATTTATGTTTGATAGTGAAGAACATCTAATTCGGATTGATATGTCTGAATATATGGAAAAACACAGTGTGTCACGCTTAGTTGGTGCCCCTCCAGGATATGTTGGTTATGAAGAAGGTGGTTATTTAACTGAACAAGTGCGCCGTAAACCATATAGTGTAATTTTACTAGATGAAGTTGAAAAAGCCCATCCAGATGTTTTCAATATTTTGTTGCAAGTGTTGGATGATGGACGACTAACTGATGGTCAAGGTCGTACCGTTGACTTTAGCAATACAGTAGTTGTAATGACTTCTAATATTGGCTCACAACAAATTCAAAGTATGAGTCATGAACCGTATGAAGCAATTAAAGCTACCGTGATGGAAGAACTAAAAAATTATTTCCGCCCTGAATTTGTTAATCGGGTTGATGAAGTTGTAGTATTCCATGGACTAAACCAAGCTCAAATTCGTCAAATTGCACGAATTCAATTAAAACGCTTAGAAGAACGTTTAAGTAAATTAAATCTTAATCTACAAATAAGCGAAGAAGCTTTGGATTTATTAGCTGAAGTTGGCTTTGATCCTGTCTATGGAGCAAGACCGCTTAAACGAGCAATTCAACAGGAAATTGAGAATCAATTAGCCAAAGCAATTTTGAATGGTAAATATTTACCAGAGCAAACTATTTTGATTGATGTACAAGATAATAAAATTACTTTTGGGTAATTGATTGTGAATAAGGTGGTTTTTACCACCTTATTTACATATACTCTCCAAATTATTCCTTGTCGCCTATAAAAATAATCAAATTTCATTTATTAAATTATATCAAAACTGGTATAATTCTTATATTATGGCAATTGCCTTAATATAATTAAATAAATGGAACTAATTAATAGTGAAATTATTAAAATTTGTAGGGTCTGCTTTAAAAGACCTAAGTATTATGCCAAATGAGGTTAAACTAGATTTTGGTTATCAGCTATACAAAGCGCAACTTGGAGAATATCCTATAACAGCAAAACCATTAAAGGGTTTTGGGGGAGCAAGTGTAATTGAATTAAGGGAAAATTTCTGTGGTGATACTTACAGAGCTGTTTATACTGTAAAGTTTGAAAATACTATATATGTACTGCACTGTTTCAAAAAGAAAAGCAACTCAGGTATTGCTACACCTCAAACTGATATTGAGTTAATAAAAAAACGTTTACAGGTAGCAATTGAAATCGAACTTAATAAGGATAAATAAAATGACTGATCATAAAATCACTGAAAGTTGTGGCAATATTTTTGCTGATATTGGTTTACCAAATGCCGAAGAAATGTTAGTTAAAGCACAAATTGCACACAAAATAGAACAAGAAATTAAGAGACGCAATTTAACACAGGCAAAAGCTGCAAAATTGATGGATATACCTCAACCAAGAGTATCTCAAATTATTAATGGAAATTTTCATGATATTTCTGAACATAAG
>DYTA01000023.1 GCA_020726205.1 Nitrosospira multiformis | reverse complement strand
TTGACTAACTTGAGGCCAAGTTTCATCAGTAACTGCAAAAACTAATGAGTCACGTACACGACCACTATAAGTAATAGCATGTCGATGTAAAGTTCCCTCATAAACAAAACCTAATTTAATCATAGCATTTCGAGACTTTTCATTAAGTGAGTCAGTTTTCCATTGCAGGCGATTAAACTCATGTTTAACTATAAGCGTATCAATTAATAAATATTTTATCAAGGCATTAAAAAAAGTACCTTGATATTCTTTAGCTAACCAACTAGATCCTAGCTCTAGTCTTTTATGACGAATACTAATATCATATAATGAAGAGGTTCCTATAATTTGTTGTGTGTTATTATCAATAATAACTAACATTACTAGTTTACCTTTTTCAAATTCAGCCATCTTTTCTAAAATGAACTCTTGACAGTTTTTATATGCTGTAAAAAACCATGTAAAAAATTCTTGACGGAAAATAGCATTAAGACCAGCAAAATCATGTTCTCTATAACACCGAATTGTAACCAATTCATGCTTAATTTCTAAATTAGCTAGATCATAAAATTTAACCATGTTTACTCTCGATATTTTGCAAAATTATTTTTAAAGTAATATAACCAATTAATGAGGAAAAAGAATACATTAAAACTACTGCAATTGCAGCACCAATTATTGAATAATGTACCACCATTAAGTATGTTACAATAATATTGACGATTAAGATTAAAAAAGTTAGATAAAAACTTAGTTTAGCTTGTCCTAAAGCCGCTAAAATATTACCATTAATAGTACGAAATGTTGCAATTATCCAATAACCAAAACTAATAATTTGAAATGGTAATATACTATCACTGTAACTATCCCCAAAAATAGTAATAATCAATGGTCGAGCTAGTATTATTAAACTTAAACTTACAAAGCCACTAAATAAAAACATTCTTTTACTAACAAAACGAGCTAATTGTCGAATTTTATTCGCTGAGTTAGAGTTTTTGGCAAATTCTGGATAGTAATAATTAATTACAATATTTGGAATAAAATTAATTGCAAACGGAATAATTGTTGCTACTCTATACGTGGCTAATAATTGCGGATTTTTAACTATATAACTAATAATAATTGTATCAAGAACAAAAAGTAATCCAGAAAATGCATTTGACATTGTCGAAAAAAAAGAATAACTAATAAAACTACGCTGAGAAATATAAACTAGTTGTTTTTGTTTAACAAATATCACTGGAAGTTTAAATTTAACCGCAGAAAAAATAAACATTAATATATAACCAACATAAGTAAAATATACAAGCCCATATAGCTTAAATATAATAACACCTATAACATTGGCAGTAAGTAAAACACAGTTATTAATAATTAAAAAGTGTGCCTGTAGTTTATTTTGCTGAGTAGCCCGCAAGTATGCTTGAAAAATATCAATATAAAGTCGTCCTACAGGAAACAAAGCCATTCCCAATAAAATAGGTCGCGCATTTGCAATAGGCAATGGCATGATGAATGCATACCCAACTATCAAAATACCAATCAAAAAATTAAAGATCATCCCGCTTCTGAAAGCAAAATGAAGATAGGCTAATTTTTCATCATCTGATTTTGCACGACTAACATATTGTAACACCCCGCTTGCTGCACCAAAACCATTAACTAGTAAAAATAATGAAACTACTCCAAATGCAAAAGCATATAGCCCAAATTCTGTTTTGCCAAGTAATCTAACATAAATAATTGAACCACAAAATGTTATTAGATATGAAAATAGATTTGCTATTAAAACCAATGCAAAATCCCCACGAAGTTTATGCATTAACTTGCGTATCATTTATTCATACAACTCACAAAACGATTTAGTATTTAGACTAGCATTGGCTTTTTTGTTAATAATTTGATAATTAAAATTAATTAATTTATTATACTCAATATAATTTTGACTTAGTTCAATTGCAGATAGTAATTGATGCTGTAATTGTTGAACATCTGGCACAATAAACCCATTAATTTTATCAAGCACCCATTCTAAATTAGCTGGAAGATTAGATAACACAGGAATACAACCATATGCCATTGCTTCTAGTAAGCTAGATGCTGTCCCATCACTTTCCGGAATTGAAACAAATATGCTTGCTTGAGTATAGTATCCAACCAACTCCTCATATGAAATCATACCACTAAAAATTACCCGATGATTAATTCCAAAGTCATTGACAAGTTTAATTAAATGATTAGATTGTTCTCCAGAGGCTGCAATTAAAAGTTTATAATCTTCATCAATTAGACTATGATTACTTAAATAAGCAAAAGCTTTAATAATTGAGTCAATACGATACAATGACTTATGTAAACGATTTGAAATAATTAATTTCTGTTTTTGATTAACTGAAGAAGCTATAGGAATATTTTGGATGCCAAAATTTATCGTATAAATAGGCCGATTAATGCCATTTAAAATTGTACTAATTTTTGATGCCATAAATAATGAATCTGTTGTTATAATATTCGCATGTTGTAGATTATAACGTACCATTTTATACATTAATTTATTTTTATACGGTAGTAATAAAACATCAGATCCCCAAGTAGTTAATAAAACTCTTGGTTTGGTAGCTAATTTTTCAATAGCACGCAATGTATGCCAGGCATAACTATTTGCTTGATGAATATGAACGACATCAGGTTTAAACTGCTGAATAAATGCGCGAATTTGTCTAGATGCTTGCAAATTACGTAGCCCAAAATCAATCTCTAGCATATGAATAGCAGAAAATTCTGACATTATTTTATTGGTAATAATAGCTAAAGAATAATTTTGCTCGGCAATCAAACCACTAATAAATCTCTGACAATGAATTGAATTTGAACCAACAATTAACACTTTTTTCATTTAATGATTCGCCCATTCATCATAAAAAGACTGCAATTCTGGATATTTTTCAAGCTGACGGCGATCCATATCACGAGTATCACCAACTTGAACCGCTGGATTTCCTGCAATAATCGCAAAATCAGGAAATTCACCTTTTACCAAGCTATATGCAGAAACAATCGAACCTTTACCAATTGAAGTCCCAGGCATAATTACTGAATGAGGACCTACAAAGGTAAATTTACCTATTTTAATTGCCCCCTTAGCATATCCCTTATGTTTGCCATTATTTTCAATATAATGATAACCATATAAACGAATAGCTAGATGTGATGAATGACTTGCCAATAAAACATATGCACCGATTTGGCAACCTTCATCAATAAAAATACCATTACTACATTCTAAAATAGAATGATGCCAAATAAAAACGTTATTTGCTATATCCAAATTTTGAGGATAAATAATATCAACAGTATTACTCATTCGAGTAAATGGTAAATACACGCCATCATGACGTGTATAACCAAGTATCATACGAGGATGAGCTATATATTTATTTAATTTATTACATATTTTCCAGAATAATGATTTCACTACTCTTCCTTTATTAGTTACAATTAAATAATTTTAGGCTTGCTAATTCCATTTACTACATCGGCATCAATAATTACTTTTTGTACATTATCTTGACTAGGTAATTCATACATTGTATCTAGTAATAAATTTTCTAAAATTGAACGCAAACCACGAGCTCCAGTCTTACGAGCTAATGCTAATTTAGCAACAGCATCAAGAGCCTCTTGATTAAAATCAAGCTCAACATTATTTTTAGCAAATAATTTTTTGTATTGTTTTAACAACGCATTTTTTGGTTCAGTTAAAATTTGTACCAATGCAGTTTCATCTAATTCACGTAAAATAGCATGAACAGGCAACCGTCCAATAAACTCTGGAATTAAACCAAATTTCACCAAATCACCAGGTTCAGTATCTTTTAAAAATATATCTTTATTTGCTGTATCAGTTTTGCTACTAACTTTTGCCGCAAAACCAATTCCAGATTTCTCACTACGCATTTGAATAATTTTTTCTAAACCTGCAAAAGCACCGCCACAAATAAATAAAATTTCGCTAGTATCTAATTGAATCATTTCTTTGCCAGGGTGCTTACGCCCACCTTGTGGTGGCACATTTGCAACAGTACCTTCAATTAGTTTTAATAACGCTTGTTGAACACCCTCACCTGATACATCTCGAGTAATTGATGGGTTTTCACTACGCCGAGAAATTTTATCAATTTCATCAATATAAATAATACCATGCTTAGCTTTTTCAACATCATAATCACAATTTTGTAATAAACGAGTCAAAACATTCTCAACATCATCACCAACGTAACCAGCTTCAGTTAAAGTGGTTGCATCAGCGATAGCAAATGGAACGTCTAAGCTACGAGCTAGTGTTTGAGCTAATAGTGTTTTACCTGACCCAGTTGGACCGATTAATAAAATATTACTTTTTGATAACTCCACGTCCTGATCATCAGATAACTGATCACGGACACGATGAAAGTGATTATAAACTGCAACTGAAAGCACTTTTTTAGCCTGTTCCTGACCAATAACATATTTATCTAATTCTGCAGATATTTCTTTTGGTTTTGGGATTGGTTTTTGGATAATTTCACTATTCGAATCATTAATATCATTACCATCTGGTGCTGATTTTAATATTTCACCACATGCAGCAATACACTCGTTACATATAAACCCATCTTGTCCAGCAATTAGATGTTTTACTTGTTTTTCATTTTTACCACAAAATGAACATTTTTTTTCTGCCATAACTAACCTACTTTAAAATAGTTAATTTTATTATATTTTTTTAAATTGATAATAACTTAATTCTTGCTCAACTTCAAATCCTAAGCTTAAAGCTAAATGATATGAGCCTAAATTACCTTTGCGACATGCCCAAACTGGAACTAAATTTTGCTCTAAAGAATAATCAATTAAGGTTAAACATACAATTTTAGCAAAACCATGCCCACGATAGTTAAGGTTAGTTTCTATCCCAAGCTCTAAAATATGCTCATCTTTACAAGCTGAAAATGCAATGCTTGCAATATTACCATCTTGACAACTCGCAAATGCTTTTGCTTGCTCATCAAACAATTTCGCATCACGCCAAAACTTATCGGCAACGACACTACCTGTAAATTTAGCAAAGTCTAGTGAAGTATATTCTCGGACATCATAAATACTTAGATTATAGTTTTTGCGTATTTCTTGAAATTTATCTTGATTAAACACGAAGTTAACTCGAACATGCTTAATAACTTTAGCGTCTTCAAGATTATCATTGCAATCAATTATTGTGCTTGGTATAATTTCCGGAAGAATATCATCCCAATTATGTGGATAAGCCTGTAAATACTCATCTTTATCACCTAAGTTATTTAGCCAGTAATTTTTAAGTTCAGCATTGAATAATTTATTTTGATTATTTCCAATCAAGAGAGACATTCCATAGCTATGAATAATATAAGCTACTGTTGGTGTACATATATCATCAACAAATACTAAACCATTTGCCTTGTGCATTAATACTGCTTTAGCAAAATGAGTATTAATCGATGCACTTTCTAATAGCTTTAGAGCTATTTCATAATCTATTGTAGCTAATTTAAACATAATTTCATTATTTAATTTCAGAACGAGAAGAATAAACTTTATCAATCAAGCCATATTCCATAGCTTCTTGACTTGTCATAAAATTATCACGATCTGTATCACGTTCAATTTCTTCAATACTTCGCCCTGAATGTTTAGCTAACATCTCATTTAATTGGCGTTTCATAAACAATATATTTTTGGCATGAATTTCTATATCTGAAGCTTGACCACGAAAGCCACCTAAAGGTTGATGAATCATAACTCTTGAATTAGGTAATGCAAATCTTTTACCCTTAGTTCCCGCTGAAAGCAAGAAAGATCCCATTGAACATGCTTGACCAATACAAATAGTGCTTACATCGCATTTTATAAAATTCATAGTATCGTAAATTGACATTCCAGCAGTTACAGAACCACCTGGAGAATTAATATAAAAAGAAATATCTTTATCTGGATCTTCAGCCTCTAAAAACAATAACTGAGCTACAATTAAGTTAGCGCTCTGATCATTAACTTCACCAACTAGAAATACAATTCTTTCACGTAACAAACGAGAGTAGATATCAAAAGAACGTTCACCTCGAGCACTTTGCTCAACTACCATTGGAACTAAATTATTCATTTCTAACATTTTATTTACCTTTACTTAAAATTTTACTAAGTTCAGATTTATCTTGATAATGAAAATCTTGCATTGTTTTTACCACATCAGCAAAATCTGGACTCGAACTTAACTGTTGAATAAATTGTTGTTGATAATAAGGATAAGCATGAACTAATATATTTGCATAATAGTTAGCTCCTTGACTATCTCCAACCATCTTGTGGATAATTATTTGTTTGAATAATGCACCAGGATATGGCAAAACATTAGCTAATTTATCAATAAACTTAAGTTGATCCTCTGGTTTTATTACTGCAGTAGTCGCTTGTGAACCAGGCATAATATAATTATCTAAAACCATCATTGCTGATAAAGACCAAACTGAACTACTATCAGCTATTTGTTCTAATGCTGTTACATTAGTAACGTAATCATCATAATCAGTTGGCGTTTGAGAATAGTACATTAATTGATTATTCATTTGATATGAATTATAAGCAAATAACATTAACAGTAAAACAAATACGCTTCCTACTGATTTGCTTAATATATTATTTTTAAAACTGTATTGTGCTGGTGCAAAAGCTAAGAAAATAACTAGTAACACCATAAAATATGCATACCACAACGGATATTCTAGAAAACTATGCGTTAAAATTGGTATCATTAATAATACAGCAAATAAACTTTCAATTGTTTTAACTCTACGTAATAATACAAATATTGAATAACCAATTCCGTAGAAAATCGTAATAGCTGTACCGATAATACCTGTTTCTGCCATCATATTAAACAGACTATTATGGCAATGAGTATATAATTTCATATTTTGTGGTATCCACATAAAGCGATCGGTCATCATAATATAGATACCCTCACGTGGATACTGGTACCAACCAACACCAAAAAACGGGTGCTCTTTAAACATTACTAGAGCTTTATACCACTCATAAAAGCGACGATAAGTACTTTGTCCAATTGCATCACCAGATAAACGCTCAATTCCCGTTACTGCAGAAGTTGGTGCACTAGATAACAAAGAAACTAACTTCGGAAATAAAAATTGAATCAAAATTAATCCAACAAAAAAAGCAAACATCAAAATAGCTGCTTTTTTAAATTTTGCTGACATTTCTTGGTGTTTATAATTACGCAACCACATCCAACCAGCTGTAAATGCCATTATTACATAATACAATAAAACACCACGACGAGCAGTAAATGTAATTGCCAATGAAAATAAAATTCCATACGCAATGAAAACTAGAATATTAATTTGACCAATAAAGAATAAGTAGCATAAAGCAACAGCACCAATTGACATAAAATCAGTAAATTGATTTGGTTGTCCAATATTACCAAATATATTAGAACCATCACCAGGATTATCTGGTGAAACTAAAATATAATCAGACCAATTTGCTGCTTTACCTGTATATTGTAAATAAGCAATAATTGCTTGAATTGTTGCTGAAATTACTAATGACCATGATAAAACTAACATTGTTTTTTTTAAGAACTCATCATTGCCAGCAATCATGCTATTTATTCCAATAGCAACTAACCCCATAATAAAAAACAATATAGCTACATAATTATTGTTTCCGACAAAATAAATATGCACAAAAAGAGGTTGAATCAAGGCAAAAATAGCAAATAAAAATGCTGCAATAGCAACTGGTGGCAGTTTAATTTCTTTTCTTGACCAAATTGCAACTGCAAATAAAAGAATACCTGCAATTAAACTTGTAGACTCAGCATAAAATTTTGAAATTGGAAAATACGCATATGGAATAGCGAACGGTATAATAGAAATAACCGCTAACAACAAACCAAAAATATAATTTGGTATTTTTTTACACATAATAAACAAAAGCTCCTTAAAAAATTAACTACGCCAGAATGAATACCAAGGCATATCTTGAAATACCCATGGCGATTTTAAATATGGACTATTTGGAAAATTGATAGCTAAAACTTGTTGCGTTTGCTGACTCAATGTTAATTGACCTAATTCTCTATAAGCAACAACTTCCATTGCTAACCCCTCTTCAACATAAACTGTATTTGGATAATTTTTAATTAACAGTTGTGTTCTACCAAGTGCTGCAACATAAGCTTTAATTTGCATATAATGACGAGCTCTAAATAGCTCACCACGAGCTAATGCATTTACTAAATGATTCATTTTTTCTTTTGAATCTGGTGCATATTTAGAGTCTGGATAACGATTAACCACTTCTGAGAACGCAAAGTAAGCATCCTTTAACCCTTTTGGATCTCGCTCACTTAGATCCTGTTTACTAAATCTTGAAAGTAGTCCGTTATCATTATAATAATTAATATAACCTTTTAAATATAAAGCATAATCCATGTTCGCATTAGTTGGGTAAGTTCGAATAAATAAATCAATTTCTGGAATTGCTAATTCAGGAGTATCACCATTATAATAAGCATACGCTAAGTCTAACATCCCCTGTTGAGCATAAGTACCGTAAGGATAAGTAGCCTCAAGTACTTCATATAATTTGATAGCCTTGCTCCAGTTATGTTTAGATAGCTCACTACTCGCTTCATTATAAAGCTTTTCAACAGACCAACCTTTAGTTTCTTCACGTGTAGGATCTAAATTATCAGAAGCACATGCAACTAATAGAATAGATGATACAATAACGGCTAACCAAATTTTAATATAAGAGTAAATTTTTATGTCTTTGTTCATGACACCTGATTTCAAAATAAGTATTGCGGAAAATTTAGATGGAGAAACAATTGTTTTTACCATGCCAAACAATTATATCGGAACCCGTACCGACGTGGCATTAGCCGAGATTATAGCAGATTTATCACGCAATAAACTAACAAATTGGCTTAAAGAGGGTCATATACTCATTAACCAACAAATAGCTCGTCCAAAAGATAAACTAACAGGCGGAGAACAAATTGAAATAAATCCACCATTTGATGAAACAATGCTGGCTTTTGTACCCGAAAATTTACCAATACAAGTAATCTATGAAGATGAGCATGTTATTGTAATAAATAAGCCTGCAGGTTTAACTGTTCATCCTGGAGCTGGAAATTGGTCTGGAACATTATTGAATGCACTACTATATCATTATCCAGAAGTTGCAAATATTCCTAGGGCTGGCATTGTACACCGTTTAGATAAGGATACAACAGGATTAATGGTTGTTGCTCGTAGCTTGCTCGCTCAAATAAGTTTAGTTCAACAACTTCAAGATAGAAGCGTAAGTAGACTTTATAGAGCTTTTGTTGAGGGATATCCATTTAAAGAAGGTATTATTAATAAAAAAATTGGTCGAGATCCACATAATCGAATAAAAATGACAACACTTGAGCACGGTGGACGTGAAGCAATTACACGCTACCGAGTTCTTAAACAATTTAAAAAAATTGCTTATATTGAGTGTAAACTTGAAACAGGTCGCACTCATCAGATTCGAGTTCACATGAAAGACAAAGGATTTCCATTAATTGCTGATCCGATGTACGGAACTAAAAAAATTAATTACGAGCCAGAAGTTGTTGATGCAATAGAACAACTACAACGACAAGCTCTCCATGCTATAAAATTATCGTTTATTCATCCCGCAACAGGACAAGTCATTGGATTTAAATCTAGATTACCTGAAGATTTAAGAAATTTATTATCAGCTCTAAGCTTTAATGAGTCATTAACTCAAGAAGACTTAGAGGATGATGAAGATGCAGATAGTAACTGGGAAATTATTTATGCTTATGACCAAGACTAAACAACCAGTATTTTTACAAGCAAATTGGCATGCACCTGCACATGTAAAAACATTGATCACAACAAGTATTAACGATTTTAATCTTGCATTACATGTTGGTGCACCAACAGAAGAGGTTATGCATAATAGAGAAATGCTTAATCAAATAGTACCAAATTCACCAAAATGGTTAAACCAAACACATAGTACAAATGTAATCAATTGGGATAATAAATTTGATTACATAGTATTAGATGCAGATGCATCAATAACTACAAAAAAAAATACAGTGTGTGTAATTATGACAGCTGATTGCTTACCTATTCTGCTAACTTCTCGCAATGGTGATTTTGTTAGCGCTATTCATGCTGGGTGGCGTGGTCTAAATAATGGTATTATTGCCAAAACTTTAGCAGAGTTATCAGAAATAGCTAAAGAAGAAATTTTAGCTTTTATTGGTCCTGCAATTGATCAAGAGTGTTTTGAAATTGGTGCGGAAGTTCGTGAACAGTTTTTATCAAAAGATAATTCAACTGAACAATATTTTCAAGCTACCGCAAATTCAGATAAATTTATGGGTGACTTGCGTGGAATTGCAGCATATCAATTGGTAAATTTAGGTGTTCAGTCATCCAATATCTATAACTCCAAAATATGCACAAAATGTCATAATGATTGGTTTTACTCATATCGAGCTAATCCAAAAACAGGAAGAATTGCTAGTTTAATTTGGCTAGAATATTAACCAATAGGCATAAGCTTTTATTAAAGTAGTAATATGGTTATAAATTGAACAGTATTTTAGACTGTTCAATTTATTTTTATATTATTACATAGGTAAAACAGAGCGACCATATGACTCATTAATCACTTGGGCTAATGCTGAATAAATTGCAGACAATCCACAAATAATTCCTTCATAACCAGCAAAGACAGTTATCGAAGAATTTCCTGTAATATGACCTAGTGCAAGCAATACAAATAAAATTGTTAAAGAACCAAATATAAATTTAGTAATAAAGTTATGAGTTAAAGAAGCAATGAACATTCCAAAAGTAAATAAACCCCATAAACCTAAATATAAAGCCATACCAGAATTAGTTGGAGAATCGAAACCTGCTTTAGGCAACCATAATAAACCAACTAGCGAAATCCAGAAAAATCCATAAGAAATGAATGCAGTTTGACCAAAGGTATTACCTTTTTTATATTCCATTATTCCGGCAATAACTTGAGCTAAACCACCATAAAATATACCCATACTTAATATTATTGATGAAAAAGGAATTAAACCAGCATTGGTAAAATTAAGCAAAACAGTAGTTAACCCAAAACCAAGTAAACCTAATGGTGCAGGATTTGATAAAGTATTATTTTCAATCTGAGACATGTAATAAACCTAAAAAATAAATTAATTGACAAAATAAGAGGCGTAATTTTACCACTTATAGGGATATATCCGTATGTTTTTTAAGTTTATTTGTTATTAATTTTCCTGAGTTCAAGTGCGAAACGCAAAAACCAATGATTTTCGCAGCTTTGCTGGA
>DYTA01000022.1 GCA_020726205.1 Nitrosospira multiformis | reverse complement strand
AAGATCGCTGACTGTGGTGGATTAATAATTGGTGTTGACATCATTGAACCAAATGTACCACCATTTGTAATCGAGAATGTACCGCCTGTTAGCTCTTCCAAATCAAGTTTGCCATCTTTTGCGCGTTTACCAAAGTCAGCAATTTGACGCTCAATATCTGCAATCGACATGTTTTCAGCATTACGTAAAATTGGCACAACCAAACCACGTGGTGAACCGACTGCAATTCCAATATCAAAGAAACCATGATAAACAATATCCTCTCCATCAACAGATGCATTTACAACTGGATATTGTTTTAGTGCGGCAACGGCAGCTTTTACAAAGAAAGACATAAAACCAAGTTTAACGCCATGTTTTTTCTCAAACTGATCTTTGTATTTAGCACGTAAATCCATTACTGGCTTCATATTAACTTCATTAAATGTAGTTAATATTGCATTAGTATGTTGGCTCTCTAATAAACGTTCAGCAACACGTTTGCGTAAGCGACTCATCGGTACACGCTCTTCAATGCGAGAACCTTTACCAGCCATAGCTCCAAGTACATCTTCTTTTAATACTCGACCACCTCGACCACTACCTGCAACATTAGCTAAATCAACACCATTATCCGCAGCAATTTTTGTAGCCGCAGGCATAGCTTTTACGTTACTTACAACACTATTTGATGCTACAGGAGTAGCTATAGTTGTTACAGAAGATACAGTAGGTTGTACAACTGACTCTGGTTTAACCTCAGTATCGAAATACGCAATTAATTGCCCACTTGTCACTGTATCACCAGGTTTACCAATAATTTCTATAATAGCACCGTCTTCAGGAGATGGTAACTCCATTACAACTTTATCAGTTTCTAAATCAATTAAATTTTCTTCACGTTTAACAAATTGACCTGGTTGTTTATGCCAATTCAATAATACACCTTCGCTAACTGACTCTGGTAGCTGAGGAACTTTAATTTCAATTTTCATACAATTATTCCCAATAAATAATTAAAACTAACAACAGGTAAAACTCTCAATTGATATGAATTTTACTATAGATAATATATCTTATTCGAGTATTACTTAATTTTACTCAACTGCTAGAGGTATTCCTTTATATGTGATACAACCTAACAAAAAAATTGGTTGAGCTAAAACTAAAAATAAAAAACCTAATCCTAAAATCGGCATAGTAAATGCAGCAACTTTAGTTAAAACACCACTTATTTTGAACCACATATTATTACTATTTTTACCAAGCAATAATAGATTCAAAGCAATCAAATAACTGGTATAAGATAAAAATAGTAAACACGCAATAACCACTAATAGACTAACATAATACAACATATTACTATTGGCAACAAGTTTATGATCAAGATTAACAAATGCTACAAAAGCCATTGCTGGAATAGCAAAAATCAATTGAATCACTGATATTTTAAATAATTTCGACCCAAATCCTAATTTGTCAATCAAAAGATATAGATACATTAAAATAACTAAACCAGGCAACGTTAACCATGAAAGACTTGGTACCGCACCAGCTGCAAATAATAATATTCCGATAAAACCTAAGATATTTAATTGTTTATATCTCATATTACACACTAAATGCTAAATTAAGCAAATCAGTTAATTGTTGATTATGCATTGTAGATGTACCACATGCTGGAGCTGCAGCACGAGGACGAGTAGCAGAAACAAATCTTGCATCATCTAAACAAGCATCTAGATTTTCTCGAATCTGCAACCATGCACCCTGATTATATGGTTCCTCTTGTACCCAAACAAATTTATCAGCCTGATAGTACTTAGCTAACTCACTCTTAACCTGTTCATCAGGAAAAGGATATAATTGTTCAACTCGAATAATTGCAACTTTATCTTCCAATCCACGTTCTTTGCGAGCTTTAAATAAGTCATAGTAAACTTGTCCAGTACATACTAGTACACGCTTAGCATTTGCACCCACACTATTATCATTAATTACGGGTAAGAATGCTCCACTGGTAATTTCATCTACACAACTCATTGCATCTTTGAAACGCAATAAACGTTTTGATAAGAAAATAACTAATGGTTTTGCATAATTTGATTTAGCTTGCCTACGAATTAAATGAAACATCTGTGCAGCGGTAGATGGGATTACAGCGATAATATTGTCTTCGGCAGCTAGTTGCAAAAATCGTTCAATTCTCGCTGATGAATGCTCTGGTCCTTGACCATCAAAACCATGTGGCAAAATCATTGTTAAACGACTTAAATTACCCCACTTGGCTTCACCAGATACAATAAACTGATCAATCATAACCTGTGCACCATTGGCAAAATCACCAAATTGACCTTCCCAAATTGTTAGATTTTTGATATTTTCTAAGCTATACCCATACTCAAACCCAAGTACACCCTCTTCATTTAAAATTGAGTCGTAAACAGCAAACCAACTATTTTTTTGTGCATTCTTCAATGGGATATAAATACCCTCACTTAATTGTTTACGATTAATATTATGCCAAACTGCATGGCGATGTGAAAAAGTACCACGACCAGCATCTTCACCGCTTAAACGAACACTAATTCCATCATCTAATAGACCTGCATAAGCTAGGTTTTCTGCCATTCCAAAATCAATTGGATGTGTTCCTGCAATCATTGCTTTACGATTATCAATTAGCTTAACTACAGTAGGATGTAATTTAAACTCTTCATCTTCTGGTTTAATCGTAATCTTAGAACCTAAATCAACTAATTGTTGCTGAGTAATTTTAGTTTCAGTTACAACATCCCAATTTATATTGGCATACTGTGCTGTATCAAAGTTATAACGAGGAAGCGGAATCATTTTATCTTGATTGATATGTAAACCTTTTAGCAATCCTGCACGATACCTTTCAGATAATTTAACCTCATCACCATCAGTAATTACTCCTTCGTTAATTAACTGTTGAGCAAATAATACACGGGTGCCAGGATGTTGCTTAACCTTAGCATACATTAATGGTTGTGTTAGCGTTGGATCATCGGCTTCATTATGTCCATGACGACGAAAACAAACCATATCAATTAGAATATCACGAGCAAACTTTTGACGATAAGCAACCGCTAAATCAGTTACAAAAGTTACTGCACGTAAATCATCAGCATTAACATGAATTACTGGGCTTTCTACCATCTTAGCAATATCACTACAATAACGAGATGAACGATTATCACTTACACGAGAAGTAGTAAAACCAACTTGATTATTTACAACAATATGTATTAGTCCATAACCACCATAAGTACGGGTTAAACTCATATTAAATACGGCTTGATTTGTTCCTAGACCAATCAATGCTGAATCACCATGTATCAAAACACCCAATACAGCAGATTTGTTAGTAGGAAGTTTATCTTGTTTCGCACGAACAATACCTTGCACAACTGGATTAATTACCTCCAAATGTGATGGATTGTATGCTAAAGATACTTTAACTTTTTGACCATTAATTGCATGATACTCACATGCATAACCTTTGTGATATTTAACATCACCACTAGTTACAAAATCATAACTAGGATAATTACCATCAAATTCATCAAATAATTTTTGTGGCGCTTTACCCGTAATGTTAATCAAAGTATTTAACCGCCCACGATGTGCCATTCCTAAAGAAATATCATTAACACCAAAACTAGCTGATTTATTAATTAAACGATCCAACAATGGTATTAAGGTATCACCACCCTCTAATGAAAAACGTTTTTGCCCAACATATTTGGTGTGTAAATACTTTTCTAGCCCCTCGGCTTCAGTCAGTTTCAACAGAATTTGCTTTTTATCTTCGACCGTTAATTTATAATCAACATAGTGACCTTCAATTTGCTCGCGTAGCCATTCTTGCTCAGCTACATCACTAACATAAGAAAATTCAAAACCTGTTGTTCCACAATAAATCGCTTCATAGTCTGCAATAATTTCTTTTAATTTTTTCTTTTTTGCTCGACGCAAGTCGTAATCATTGAAAAACTCATTATCAAGTTCACCATCTAAACCATACGTTTGATAACGTAATTCAATTGGCTTTTCAAGTTCCGTACGTTTTAATGGATCCAACTTCGCAAATTTATGTCCCCAATTCCGATATGCAGATATTAAACCATAAACCTTAGTTTGACTACTACCTATAACATCACTTTGAGAAGAAACAACAACATTACAACTCGTCAAAATCGAAAATTTTTCTTTGACATCACTATGATTGACATCTTTACCTTGCCCATCCTGTAGAGAATCAAAATATTTTTGCCATTTAGCATCTACATTACTTGGACTATCCAAGTATAACTCATAAAGTTCTTCAATAAAATCGCTATTCGCTCCGAATAAATATGAAGAATTCCAATTCTGTTGCATGCTTTGCATTTTTTCCACCTTAATTATAATTTAAGATTTGCTAATTTACCTAATACAAATTATTTATGATATAGATATACAAATACAATTAATCATATAATTTGTTTGTTCGAGATTTGATTAGTGTTTGAGAACTATAATTTTATCATTATTAACACACTAAATGAGTAAAATAATATTGTGCACTGCTCAATAAATAACAGCGACCAAGAATGATCGCCACTATATTAAATTAACCATTGGTAACACAAGTATTACTGCTATTACAATTACTAGTTGTAATTTGCCCAGTCATAATAGACTGTAGCCAGGCATAATATTTAGATACATTAGTTGCCCCATTTGGTAAATAATTATAAAATTTACCACATCCATCACTTGGACCGTAGGTATGCTCGGATAATAAGATCCAACTACTACCATTCCAAAACAAATCACCACCACCAGAATCACCACCACAAACTAACTCACTATAACCATAATTAGCTGGTGCAGGGTTAAAATAACTATTATATAAATAATGATAACCTGTATCATCTGATTGCTGATAAAAATAATTAACTACGTAAAATAGCTTATCATTCCCGCCAGTTATATTGTTATCACCATATCCCAATGACAAAACAGGTGCCATAGTATAAGCTTGTGGATAAGAACTTCCATTATCTATCTGAGGATAAATCTCAGATTCATTAAATTTAGTATTGATATGAATCAGTGCAATATCATTACCTTGACCATTTTTAGCACCCTCTGTTGGAGAAAAATTAGGACACCCCCCAATTCCGTTGAAACTGCTACCAGAACAATAATTACTAGGAATAAATACAACGGCACTCTCAGCAATAAGCGTAGTAGCATTAAATCCTTTAGTAACTTTGATATTATTGCTACTCACTAAATTATTATTTTCTAATACATTAGCTATTTTTCCATTTACGAAACAATGAGCAGCACCGATAAGCCACGTTCCACCATTTGAATCACTTGCAACAGGTGTTGCTGAACATAACTCATCACCGTTCATTAATATTCTAGCCGCTAAATTTGGTGCAGCTGGATTATTATTGTACCCCCATGCAATTTGTAAACTATTACTTTGGTTTTGGACAAAACTAGGTACAGCACTTTCAAAGCCATCTGGTAAAGAAACATATTGCTTATGGTTCGGATAAGGATTGGGACTAACATTAGAATAATTATTATTTGAACTACCAGAGCTACCGCCACCACAGGCAACTACGGTAACACCAATAAACATGAATAAGATTAAATTGATTTTTTTCATTATTTCCTCAAAAAGCATAGCTAAAATTCTGCTATGCTTTTAAATATATTACATTATTTATATTTTACTTACGATTATTAATTTCTACATAATTCCTAGATGCATAACCAGTATATAGCTGACGAGGACGTCCAATTTTAAAATCAGGATCTTCAATCATCTCTTGCCATTGAGCCAACCAACCAACGGTGCGAGCTAAAGCGAAAATAGCTGTAAACATTTCAGTTGGAATACCCATTGCTCGCTGAATAATACCAGAATAGAAATCAACATTTGGATAAAGTTTTTTCTCAATAAAATACGAGTCCTCAAGAGCTATCTTTTCTAATTTCATAGCTAATTTAAATAAAGGATCATCATGTTTACCTAATATCTCAAGAACGTCATAACATGTTTTTCTCATGATACTGGCACGAGGATCCATGTTTTTGTAAACTCTGTGACCAAAACCCATTAAACGATATTTTTTATCTTTAACACCTTGCATAAACGCATCAACATGTGACTCATCACCTATTTCATTTAACATTTTCAATACAGCTTCATTTGCACCACCATGTGCAGGACCCCACAAACAAGCAATACCAGCAGAAATAGCGGCAAAAGGATGTGTTCCAGAACTACCTGCTAAACGAACAGTTGAAGTAGAAGCATTCTGCTCATGATCTGCATGTAACAATAAAATACGATCGAACGCACGCGCAATTACAGGATTTGGTATATATGGTTCACAAGGAGTGGCAAACATCATATGTAAAAAGTTAGATGAATAATCTAAATCATTACGAGGATACATAAATGGCAAACCTTGATTGTAGCGATAACACATAGCAACAATAGTTGGCATCTTTGCAATTAGGCGACGAATGGCAATTTTACGATGTTCAGCATTTTTAAAATCAAAATCTTCCGGATAAAATGCTGCCATAGCACTAATTGCACCGCCTAACATTGCCATTGGATGAGAGTCTCTACGGAATCCCTTAAAAAAGCTTAGAAACTGATCATGAACCATATTGTGTCGTAAAATAGCTTGCTCAAACTCCTCTTTTTGCTCTTTAGTCGGTAATTCGCCATGAAGTAACAAATATGCGCCTTCTAAATGACTAGAGTGTTCAGCTAACTGCTCAATCGGGTAACCACGATAAAACAATTGACCTTTATCACCATCAATATATGTTATTTTTGATTCACAAGCAGCTGTTGCCAGAAATGCTGGATCATAACTCCACATTCCTGATTTACCAAAAGTACGAAAATCAACAACATCTTGACCAATTGTTGCTTGATACACAGGATATTCAACAATATTACCATTACCAAAGTCAACTTTCACTGACCGAGATGATTGTTGTGTATTATTAGTCATAACTTTATTCCTTATAAAAATCAATACGAGCAATTTTATCAATAACTGTTTGCAATTTTTTATCAGCAAGTTCCTGCTTGCCTTGAAATAAAACAAGCAAATCATTATCATCTAACGAAATCAAATGTTGGTATGCTAATAACTCAGATTCATTCAATTGAGTAAAAGCACCACTTTGAATAAAACGTTCAAAAAATAAATCTAGTTCTAGCATTGAACGCCGAGAACGCCACTTTAATTTTTCAATTGCAACATAATCCATATTTTATTTCAACTTAAAACAATAAAAGTAAACTTCAATTCAAAATCATACCATTCTTGCTATCATCATTTCCTTAATCTTGCCAATAGCTTTAGTTGGATTAAGATGCTTAGGACAAACGTCAACACAATTCATAATAGTATGACAACGGAACAAGCGATAAGGATCATTCAAATCATTCAAACGTGAATTAGTCGCTTGATCACGAGTATCCGCTAAAAAACGATATGCATGTAATAAAGCAGCAGGACCTAGGAATTTGTCTGGATTCCACCAGAAGGATGGACAAGCTGTCGAACAACAAGCACATAAAATACACTCAATCACACCATCTAACTCTTTACGATCTTCAGGAGATTGTAATCTCTCACGCTCAGGCATAGGTCGATTATCAACAACATAAGGTGTAACTGAATGATATTGATGGAAAAATTGAGTCATATCAACAATTAGATCTCGAATAACGGGCAAACCAGGAATTGGCGACAAAACTACTGGCTGTTTTAGACCTGCAACATCAGTTAAACAAGCTAATCCATTACGACCATTGATATTCATTGCATCCGAACCACAAACTCCTTCACGACATGATCTGCGGAAAGATAGTGAATCATCTAATTCATCTTTAATCCGAACTAAAACATTCAGCAATTTTTTATCATGTTCACCGACTTCTATCTCGTAATCTTGATAATATGGTTTCGTGTCTTTTTCTGGATTATACCGATAAATGGAAAATTTCATTTTTGTCATTTTACCCTCCTAATAGACACGTTTTGCTGGTGGAATATAATCCACTGATAATGGTTTAGTATGAACTTCTTTATATTCCAAACGCTGTCCATCACTATAATACAAAGTGTGTTTCATCCATTTCTCATCATTGCGATCTGGATAGTCTTCACGAGCATGAGCCCCACGAGACTCAGTACGAGCAGCTGCCGCAACCATCGTTGCCAATGCTACTTCAACCGTATTTAAAAATTCTAATGCTTCAACTCTCGCTGTATTAAATACTTTTGATTTATCATCTACGTAGATTTGTTTAGCACGTTCATAAATTGCTTTCATTCTTGCAACACCGTCATCCAAAACTTTTTGAGTTCTAAATACAGAAGCATGCTGTTGCATGCAAACTTGCATATCTTTACGAACATCTGCAACTTTTTCACCTGTGGTAGCTGTATTTAATTTCTCTACCCGAGATAAACTAATTTCCGCAGCATTTTCTGGTAGTTCTTTATGTTCTGGCATAGCATTAATAAATTCAATTACGCTATTACCAGCAGACTTACCAAACACAATCAAATCTAGTAATGAATTAGTACCAAGACGATTTGCACCATGTACTGAAGCACAAGCACATTCTCCTGCTGCGTAGAAACCTTTTACAATTTTTTCATCAACACCATCAACTACTTCACCACGATAATTAGTTGGAATACCCCCCATCATGTAATGGCAAGTTGGAACTACAGGAATTGGTTGTTTTACAGGATCAATACCTAAAAATTGAATTGAAATTTCACGAATACCTGGTAAGCGTTGATCAATTACTTCTGCACCTAGATGGTCTAACTTCAATAGAACATGGTCTTTATTTACACCACAACCACGACCTTCATTAATTTCAACTTGCATAGCACGAGAGACAACATCACGAGAAGCTAAATCTTTTGCTGTTGGCGCATAACGTTCCATAAATCTCTCACCATCTGCATTTAACAGATATCCACCTTCACCACGAACACCCTCAGTAATTAAGACACCTGCGCCTGCTAAACCAGTTGGATGAAATTGCCAAAACTCAATATCTTCAACAGGTAATCCAGCACGCAACGCCATTCCAACACCATCACCAGTATTAATAAATGCATTAGTTGATGCCTGATAAATTCGTCCTGCACCACCTGTAGCAAATAAAACAGCTTTAGCATGAATTATATAAACTTGACCAGTTTCCATTTCTAACGCTGTAACACCAACCACATCACCATCTTTATCACGAATTAAATCCAATGCCATCCACTCAACAAAAAAATGAGTTTGTGCTTTAACATTTCGTTGATATAACGCATGTAACATTGCATGACCAGTCCGATCCGCAACAGCACAAGCTCTGCGAACTGGCTTTTTACCAAAATCTGCCATATGTCCACCGAATGGACGCTGATAAATTTTGCCATTGTCTAAACGATCAAAAGGCATACCATAGTGCTCTAGTTCAGATACCGCATCCGTAGCTTGCTTGCACATAAACTCAATTGAATCTTGATCTCCCAACCAATCGGCACCTTTTACCGTATCATACATATGCCAATGCCAATTATCCTCTTCAGAATTTCCAAAAGATGCAGATATTCCACCTTGCGCAGCCGCAGTATGTGAACGTGTAGGAAATACTTTAGATAAAACAACTGTTTTTATTCCAGCTTCAGATAACTGCAATGATGCTCTTAAACCTGCACCTCCACCACCAACAACTACCGCATCAAATTTTAATATAGGTAAACTCATAAATTTTCTTCCTTTATGACCACAAAATAACTGCAGAATATATTGCACAACCAACCAGCCATACAACAATAATTGAAAATAGTGTAACCCTTGCACTATATGACTTTATGTAATCCATAACAACATCACGCATACCAATCCAAGCATGAATCATTACCGCTAACAAAACAATTTGAGTAAATATTTTTACAAAAATAAAGCTAAAAAATTGTTGCCATGTAATAAAGTTTGAATCAATTACTTCATTAGCTAAGATCAAAAAAATAAATACCTGAAAAATAGCAACAACCATAATTACAGCAGTAATTCTTTGCTGTAGCCAAGCGCCAATACCGTGTCCTGCACTTAATGATTTACGTTCTTTTACCATGTCAATATCCCCAATAATACAGTCAACAATAAGCTAATAATCATTACCCAATAGGCAGATTTACGAGCCGAGATTTTTTCTATCCCAACATGGATATCCAAGAATAAAAATCTAATACCAGCACACATGTGATGCATAATTGCCCAAATTAAAACTAAATAGACTAACTTCATAATTGGAAATTTAGCAACATGATAAACTGCATGATAAAACTCGGGGCTAGTCAAAGAACGATGGAATAAACATAAAACAAGCGGAATTGCTAAAAACATTAAAACACCAGAAATTCGATGTAATATCGAGATCTTAGCCGTAATTGACATTTTCGAACCAAGCTTCGGAATGTCTAAAAAAATTGGTCGCTGTTGATTATTCATAAAAACCTCTTTAAATAATAAAACTTGACTAATAACACACTCAAATAGTTATTAAAACATGACCTAATTTTAACACATTAACCTAGTCAATTAATCATAAATCTTTAATATATATTTTTGTATAATCAATTCAAGTCAGATCCTTTTAACAGCTATAATTACGTCCTATAACCTTTGAGAATGAATTTTTATGCTATATATTTGCGCTACACCAATTGGTAATTTAAATGATATCACCCTTCGAGCCTTAGAAATATTAAACAAGGCAGACATTATCTTGTGTGAAGATACTCGCATGAGTCAACGTCTATTACAACATCATGGTATTAATGGTAAACATTTAGTTGCTTTACACGATCACAATGAAAATGAAGCAGGACAAAAAGTAATTGAGTGGTTGAAACAAGGAATGTGCATAGTTCAAATTAGTGATGCAGGAACACCAGGTATTTCAGACCCCGGAGCTAGGTTGTGTAATTTAGCATTTGAACATGGATTTACACCAATTCCATTGCCAGGAGCTTGCGCATATGCTAGCTTATTAAGTGTTGCAGGTTTAGTTGACATTAATTGTTTATTTAGTGGATTTTTATCAAATAAATCAACACAACGTCAAAAACAAATGGCTAAATGGATATCAGTCGACTTTGCAGTATGCATATATGAATCACCGCATCGAATCATTGAGTGTTTAAATGATATCATTACCATATTGGGTGAAGATCGTTTAATTATTATGGGTCGTGAGCTTACAAAACAATTTGAAACAATTCAAAAATTACAAGCTAAAGAACTACTAAAATTTGTTAGTGCTGATAGTAATCAACAAAGAGGAGAATTTGCTTTAATCATAATGCCAGAAAAAATAAAAAATGATAACGAAAACGAAAATTTAACACAAGATCAAATTAACATTCTTACTTTAATTGCAAAAGAATTGCCAACAAAAAAAGCAGTTAACTTAACCCATAAACTAACTGGAGGCAATAAAGAAATTATGTACAACTATTTAGTAGACAGTAAGATGCGTAACCAATAGCCTAATTATATTAAAACATATTATTTGCGCTGTCGTATAAAATAAATACGACAGTTCATGCTGAGTCAAGTATAACGAATAATTAGAATTTATT
>DYTA01000021.1 GCA_020726205.1 Nitrosospira multiformis | reverse complement strand
CACAATGCTGAATAGTGAAATTATTTGCAAAGAGTTGCTCGACTTCATCAGGCGTAACCGAAAAAGGCGGTGCATTTCGTTTCTCATCATTATAGCTTAGTGTAATTAGTAAATACCATTTATTGGATTTTACTAATTCACTGATATGTTTAGCATATTCTTGGCGCATAATTGGTGGTAATGCAACTAATGCGGCACGATCGTAAATCAAATCAATTTCACCGCAATGTTGTTTAGAAAATGCAAAAAAATCACCACAGAATAATGTCATATTTTTCGCTGAGAAAATCTGAAAATTATCCTCTTTCGTGATCTGATGTTCTAACTGATTTTCAGCAAAAAATTGCTGACAAGCCACAGGACTTAGTTCACAGCCAACAACATTTTTGGCATTATCTGCAAGCCATAATAAATCATTACTTTTTCCACACAATGGAACTAATACCTTCGGCTTATCGTTAAATTTATCTTGTGGAAAATATTTAACTAATAATTGATTAACTTCGCTTAAATGGAATCCAATTTGATTATTTTCCCATTTTTGATGCCAAAATCCATGTTCCATAAAACTATCTCACTAAAAGAAGTACAAATATTAATAATTTAATACATAATGTAACACCAACATAATGTTGGTTGTGTTATCAGATGAACAATTACAATTAATAAAATTTAAGACCACAAAAATTTCAGGATTTCATAAACAGACAAAAACGTCCAAACTAAAAGTAACGTAAATACAATAATCAGTCTAGCGGTTACTATTGTTTTAATTGGTCGTTGCCAATCCCACCGCTGCTCAACAAAATATAAATCGTAATTTCTAAATATTTCAAATCTGATGGCTAACAACTGTACAATAACTATGCCTAATATTGCTAAGAATGATTTCAATGGAAACCAAAATTTTGCGTAATTGCCATCTCTAATAAGTTCATTTTGAGTTTTTTTAACGATCATGAAATCATTAAATTCATTTGTTTTTAAAAATTTGATTAAATAAAAATTATTATTATCTGGTAAATACCAGACCATAACTTGCTGTCCTTCGATCTTATTACTATTAACAAATAATTGATCAGATTTACGAATTGGCGAAATATAGTAAATGACATCTGTTGATTCAGATATCACATGTAAATCCATTACAGGTTCCCTACCATATTTACCTTGCTTTTGTGTGTAATGATTTATCTTTACTGTGCCATTTAATACGTCCAATTTATTAAAGTTATGTGCATATTGAATTTCAAACATCATAAGTAGAATTAAGTAAAATGCAAGGAAAGGAATGATTAGTAACTTAATACAACTACTCAAAACCTCTGGACTTCTTGCCTTCAAATCCCTCATCAGGATATATTTCTTGAGCCATTCTAATATTAATGATTGTTTATGATTTTCCATCTTCATCTCACAGAAATCAAATTACATAACCAGATTAGTAAACTAAATAACTACCAATTTATTAACCATCGGACAATGGTCTTTATAAAATAATACCCTGCTAATAAAAAGCAAGGTATCTCAAAATTAATTCACATAATTAGTGCTGTAAAAATGATTCACTATAGGCTAATGGCAACATACTATGCACGCCATTTACTACGTAAACTTTGCCTGCTTGTCCTGCCATAATTACACGCATCGGTTTACCTGCCTTGTCTTCTGCTTCTAGCAAAAGCTGACGGCATTTACCACATGGCGTAATTGGAAAATCGCTAGTTGTATTTGGATTCATGTTTTTGAATGTAACTGCAATGGTTTCAATTGCAAAATCATGATATACCGAATGTAAATGCAAAAGTAAATTTTGTTCAGCACAAGTTATAATCGAAGTATTTTCTTTATTTGTACTGGTTTCAATTTTACCATTTGCTAGTCTAGCTGCCGTAGCAACATGAAAATGAGAAAACTGAGGTGACGCAAAAGGAACTGCTGCTAAAGCTTGCTCAAGGATCTCACGATCTGCAGCATTTAGTTCCTCTTTTGATGAATATTCTTCATAACTAAATTGAATGGTTTTTTGCATAATATATACTCCTAAATATTAAAACAATTAAATATCAACGTTACGCGCTCTTAACGCATTAGTTTCAATGAAATTACGACGAGGTTCAACCTCATCTCCCATTAGTGTACTAAAAATATGATCCGCTGCAATAGCGTCTTCAACTGTAACTCGTAATAAACGGCGCACCTCTGGATCCATAGTTGTTTCCCAAAGTTGTGAAGCATTCATCTCTCCAAGACCTTTATAGCGCTGGATATTCATACCTTTTTTAACTTCGTTCATCATCCAATCTAAACCATCACTAAATGTAGCAACTTGTTTACTATTTTCACCACGGAATGCTAACATATTAGCACCACTAATTGGCGATACTAGCTCACTAGCTCGAGCAATTCTTGAATAATCACCACTTTCTAAGAAATAGCTATCAAGATTAGTTACAACATAGTTTCCATGTTCAATGCGGACAATTTTTAGACGATAACTTTGTTTGACATCATCAAATAAAATGTCGAAATTAATTTTATAAGCGCTTAGCGCACTTGATAATACTTCAACTGCTTCATTTGCTGCTTCTTGTGTATCTAAACGTAAGCGTTTTACTTGCAATAGTGCATCTAATACACGACGATCCATAAAACGACTATGTGATTCAATTACTTGTTTTGCTTTTAGATAAACTTTAGCCATATTTGATAATTGATCTTTTTCAATTAGTGTTGCACCATCAGCGACAAATTTAGCGTCACCTAAAGCTAATTCTAAGAGATATTGATTTAACTCTTCGTCATCTTTCACATAACGTTCATTTTTACCTTGTTTAACCTTAAATAATGGTGGTTGAGCAATATAAATATGTCCACGTTCAACCAATTCAGGCATTTGACGATAGAAGAATGTCAATAACAATGTACGAATATGAGCGCCATCCACATCGGCATCAGTCATGATAATAATACGATGATAGCGTAATTTATCCGCATTATATTCATCTTTACCAATTCCTGTTCCAAGAGCAGTAATTAAGGTTGCAACTTCTTGAGATGATAACATTTTGTCAAAACGAGCTTTTTCTACATTCAAAATTTTACCTTTGAGTGGTAGAATTGCTTGATTTTTACGATCTCGACCTTGTTTAGCTGAGCCTCCAGCTGAGTCCCCTTCGACTAGGTACAATTCACTATTCGCAGGGTCTTTTTCTTGACAATCTGCAAGCTTACCAGGTAGCCCCATGCCATCTAAGATACCTTTACGACGAGTTAAATCCCGAGCCTTACGAGCTGCTTCACGAGCACGAGCGGCTTCAACGATTTTGCCACAAATTATTTTGGCATCAATTGGATTTTCTAATAAATAACTTTTCAGAGCTTCAT
Organism: Nitrosospira multiformis; assembly: GCA_020726205.1. Taxonomy (GTDB): domain Bacteria; phylum Pseudomonadota; class Gammaproteobacteria; order Burkholderiales; family UBA11063; genus Aquella. The sequence goes on along the minus strand of DYTA01000021.1, from coordinate 8,659 downwards.
TGACAATCTCTTGTACAACTGGTGATATTTCTGAAGAAACTAATTTATCTTTAGTTTGAGATGAAAATTTTGGGTCAGGTAATTTAACTGATACAACACAAGTTAATCCCTCACGCATATCATCACCGGTTGGGCTTACTTTAGCTTTTTTTGCTAACTCTTGCTCTTCAATATATTGATTAAGAGTTCTAGTCATTACCGTACGTAATGCTGATAGATGTGAACCACCATCACGCTGAGGAATATTATTAGTAAAACATTGAATATTTTCTGAATAAGAGTCATTCCATTGCATTGCAACTTCAACACCCATACTGTCTTTTTCACCATTTACATGAAATATTTTTTGATGCAATACAGTTTTACTACGATTCATATAAGAAACAAATCCAGCAACACCTCCTGAATATGCAAAACTTTCTTCTTTCCCTGTTCTTAAATCAGCAAGAACAATATTAACACCATTATTTAAAAATGATAATTCTCGGATACGCTTTGCCAATAATTCATAATGAAACTCAACAACACCAAATGTTTCAGCACTTGCCATAAATTGAACACGAGTTCCTTTACGACCTTTAGGTGCATCACCAATTTCTTTCAATGGAGCAACTGCATCACCATGTCTAAATTCCATCCAATGCTCTTTACCATCTCGCCATATAGTTAATCTCAACCAATCAGACAGTGCATTAACTACAGATACACCAACTCCATGCAAACCGCCAGAAATTTTGTATGAATTACTATCAAATTTACCACCAGCATGTAAAACTGTCATAATTACTTCTGCAGCAGAACGACCTTCTTCTTGATGAATATCTGTTGGAATACCACGACCATTATCTTCAATTGAGACGGAATTATCCTCATGAATAGCAATCCTAATAGTATTGCAATGACCAGCTAATGCCTCATCAATTGCATTATCAAGTACTTCAAACACCATATGGTGTAAACCAGTACCATCCTGAGTATCACCAATATACATACCTGGACGTTTTCGTACTGCGTCAAGGCCTTTTAAAACCTTGATACTATTACTATCATAACTTTGTTGATTTATTTCTGTCATATATAATCCTATTTATTTACGCTCTATTGCAATACATAATATCACAATATTCTTCAAAATTATGCACGCAATGGCATAATTACATATTTAAAATCAATCTCATTCGGAACAGTTACTAATACACTGCGCTGATTATCTAAGAATGCCCATTGTAAGCTTTCAGCTGTACTATTATTTAGTACATCTAAAATATAGCTAATATTAAAATTCAAACGGAGCTCATTATTATGTCCATATTGAATAACTAATTCATCTCGCGAATCTTCTTGCTCTTCATTACGACAACTTATTGTTAGTAAATTTGGTTTTAATTCTAGCATTAATGTTTTCAGCTTATCGATGCCTATCACAGCAACACGTTGCACTGATTTTAAAAATTCCTCACGATTAATTAGACATAATTTATCATTTGTTAATGGAATTACTCGATCATAATCAGGATATTTACCATCGATAACTTTAGTGATAAATTGCTTATTAAGCATTTCAAACATTACTTGATTTGGATAAATTTTAATTGTTACCAAATCTTCACTATCTTCTAATAAACGATACATTTCTAACATCGTTTTACGCGGAATAATCATACTGATATTAGCTAAGTTATCACACGCTAATTCAAAACTAACATAACTTAATCTATGAGCATCAGTTGCAACCAAACGCAATTGATTATTACGTACTTCTAACAACATACCATTCAGAAATACACGAGTATCATTAGTAGCCATAGAATATTGTACTTTACCAACTAATTCGCGTAATTTTTTTTGCGTAATACAAAACTGAGCAACACAATCATCAGTAACAGATAGTAAAGGATAATGATCTGCGGGAAGAGACTGAAGTGTAAACTTTGCTCGTCCTGATTTAACTGTTACCTTATTATCATTAATTTCCAAACTTACTTCGGAATCAGGTAATGCTTTCAAAACATCCTGAAATTTTTTAGCTGGTAACGTTATTGTAAAATCATCTCCCAATACACCACCATCCACAGATAGCATCGCTTGGATTTCCATATCGTTAGCTACTAGAGTTAACTGTTCACCACTTTTTTTTAAGTAAACATTAGATAAAATTGGCATAGTTTGTTTTTTTTCAACAAATCCTGTTGTTTGTGCCAATGGTTTTAATAAAGTATCACGTTGAAATTTAATTAACATAAATTCACCTCAAGGAGTTAATTTTGTAACATTTGAATTAAAAGTTTATAGTCTCGTTCGATTTTATCATCTTTGGTTTTTAAATCATTAATGGTTTTTTGTGCATGCATAACAGTAGTATGATCTCTCCCGCCAAACGCAGCACCTATTGCAGGTAGGCTATAATCAGTTAATTCTTTGCAAATAGTCATAGCAATCTGTCGTGGACGAGCAATTAATTGAGTTCGCTTGCTAGATAATAAATCAGATATTTTAATCTTATAGTAATCGCAAACTGTTTTTTGAATATCGTCAATTGAAACACTACGAGATTCTCCAGCAATAATATCCATCAATGCCTCTTTGGCAATTGGAATACTCAATCCTTTACCAGAAAATTTGGCATGATAAACAACTTTATTCAATGCCCCCTCTAATTCTCTAACATTAGATTTGATATTTTGGGCAATGAAAAATGCAACCTCATCATCTAAAATATCTTTATTTCTCAAAGCTTTATTTTTCAAGATTGCAACCCGCATCTCTAATTCTGGAGGTTGGATTTCCACCGTTAAACCAGAAGCAAATCGTGAAACAAGCCGCTCATTTAAATTATCAATATTCTTAGGATACGTATCGCTTGTCATAATAACTTGTTTACCTTTTTCCAACAAATTATTAAATGTATAAAAAAACTCTTCCTGAGTTTTAGTTTTATCTCCAGCAATAAACTGAATATCATCCATTAATAATAGATCTAAACCATTATAATATTTTTTAAAGGCATCAAACCCATTGCTCATTGAGGCTTTAACAACCTCTTGCAAATAATCATTTGCATGCAGATAACGAATTTTTGCATTAGGATTACGACGATATACTTCATTACCAATCGCCTGCATTAAATGGGTCTTACCTAAACCAACACCACCATAAATAAATAGAGGATTATGATTCCGATTTCCAGGGTCTTGAGTAATATGTAAACCTATCGCATAGGCTAATTGATTTGAGTTACCTCGGACTAAAGTATCAAAAGTATAATCTTTATTGAGCTTTGTCGAGTAATGCAACTGGGCTAATAATTCTCGATCTTGATTGGCTTTGCTGGTTGCTTTCGTTCTAGACTGAACAACAACTGGTGTCACTGTTTTTACGCTCTGTTGCAACATTGATTCATCGTCATTTACAACTGCTTGACTAGTACTATCTTGCTCTAAGTTTAACGGAGTTGCAACATTAGCAACAATAAGTTCAACATTTACACCACCAGTTAATTCACTTAAAACGCTATTAATTTTGCCCCAAAATTTTTTACTCACAAAATCATGAATTAACCGATTACTTGCTACAACCTGTAACTTACCATCTTTGATCTGAGGTTGCAAAGTTTTTAACCATGTATTAAATTCTTTATCTGTAACAATTTTTTGCTCTTGGATTAGGGCAAGACATTGCTGCCAGATGATTTCTAGTTCGGTCATATTATTATTTGTTCCTAAGCTGATTTAGATATTTTGCAACGTTATTTTACCAGAAATACATATCATGAATATGATTGATTATTGATATATAAAAACCCATGACAAGATAGAAATGTCATGGGTGAAAAATTAGCTAATTTAAACTTTATTTAGTTTGATTTTTTTAATTGCACTCACCGTTGCAGATGTTGCAGCGCTTAAATTACTAGCAGTAAATTCAGACACTTGAGATACTGCTTTATTCACAGCCGCTATAGTTTGATTAGTACCATTAATCCATGACTTTAACGACTCACTTGCAACCTGTGCACCACTTGGATTATATTTAGCAACTTCATCAACTGAATTAAAGGCAGCTTGTTGCAAAGTTTGCATATTTTCTTCTGTAACTTGACTTAACTTTGATTTAACCTCATTTACAACATCATACACATCACGAGCAGAGGCTAAATTTTTTTCAACTGCTTGAGTAGCGATTTCATTAACACGATTAATTAACTCTTTAGAATCTGTAACACCACTTAAATTTTTAACCGCTTTTGATGTTTCCTCCATTATTTGACGAGATGTTTCTAATTGGATATGTGTTAATTTTTCTACACTATGGATAGATGCGGTAACTAGCTCCATAGCAGTGTCTATTGCTTTTTGAGTATCTAGTTTAAGTTGTTCAGTTTGTTTGAACATAATAACTCTCCTTAATTTTGGTATATAAAATCAGATGTTAACCGTATAATATGCTATAATATTACGAAGTATTTTACTTACAATTAGTTATTGTACATGCATTATTATTGTGCGGCGCACCAATATTTGTCAAGTATATTATTCAATATCTTTTCTACTTTTCATGTCAGGTTGTTATGAAAAAAACTTCAGAACTTAGAATTATTAAAAAATATCAAAATCGTCGTCTTTACGACACAGCAACAAGTACCTATATCATTCTCGAAGATATTAAACAAATGGTAATGGATGGTGATGTTATCAAAGTTATTGATGTAAAAACTGAGGCTGATGTAACGCGCAGTGTATTATTGCAAATTATTTTGGATGAAGAAGTTCATGCAACACCAATTTTTTCTAATGAATTTTTGTTGCAAATAATTCGATTTTACGGTAAAGCATTTCAGCCAGCAGTTAGCCCATTTCTAGAACAAGGTATTGATATGCTTCGTCAAACTCAAAAAAAATTTTACTCGCAACTAAAAGCAACACACCATAAAGATTCAACACCATCTAGTTTTGAATTATGGAAAGAGTTTTGGGCAGAACGTGGCTCATTTGTGCAACAAAATATTTTTGAATATTTAACCGCAAGTACAAGTAACTTTATACAAGTGCAAGAACAAGTAAAAGAACAATTACAAAGTCAAGCTGAAAATTTTATTAGCATGATGAAATTCCCATTTAACAAACATACAGGATCTAAATAAATTTATGGCAAAAATCGGTTTTGTTTCTTTAGGTTGCCCTAAAGCATTAGTTGACTCAGAAAATATATTAACCAGCTTAAAAGCTGAAGGTTATGAAATCGTAAATAATTACAGTGATGCTGAACTAGTAGTTGTAAATACATGTGGCTTTATTGATTCAGCAGTAGAGGAATCATTAAATGCAATTGGTGAAGCTTTACAAGAAAATGGCAAAGTTATAGTGACTGGTTGTTTAGGTGCAAAAGAAGGCGTGATTGAAACACAATACCCTAATGTACTAGGTGTTACAGGACCTCATGCAACTCAAGAAGTACTTGGATTAATTCACAAGTACTTGCCAAAACCACATGATCCATTCATTGATTTAGTTCCTGAACAAGGTGTAAAATTAACACCAAAGCATTATGCATACCTAAAAATTTCAGAAGGATGCAATAACAGCTGTTCATTTTGTATTATCCCAAGTATGCGTGGTAAGTTAGACTCATACCCAATCGGAGATGTTTTATCTCAAGCAGAAAAATTAGTACGTGCTGGAGTAAAAGAAATTCTGGTAGTATCACAGGATACTGGCGCATATGGTAGCGATCAAAAATATGTTACTGGCTTTCATAATGGACGACCAGTTAAGACTAAATTTATTGACTTATGTAATGCACTATCTAAATTAGGTATTTGGACTCGATTACATTACGTATATCCTTATCCACATATTGATGAAATTATTCCATTAATGGCTGATGGAAAAATCTTGCCATATCTTGATATACCATTTCAACATGCTAGCCCAAAAATTCTTAAAGCAATGAAACGACCAGGAAATATTGATGGATTATTAGATAGAATTAAAAACTGGCGCAATATCTGTCCAGATTTAGCAATCCGTAGTACATTTATTGTTGGTTTCCCTGGTGAAACCGAAGAAGATTTTCAAATGTTATTAGATTTTTTAACAACTGCTCAATTAGAAAAAGTTGGTTGTTTCAAATATTCTGATGTTGAAGGAGCTGGTGCCAATTCGTTAGATAATCACATTACCGAAGAAATTAAAGAAGATCGTTATAATCGTTTTATGGCTCATCAACAAGCGATTAGTTTAGCTAAACTGGAAGCTAAAATTGGCACACAAATACCAATAATTATTGATGAAGTTGGTCGTAAATTTATTATTGGACGTAGTAAGTATGATGCACCAGAGATTGATGGTTTAGTATATATTAAAAATATGGGACAGTACGATCAAATCCAAGTTGGCGATATCGTAGATGTAGAAATAATCGGCTGTAAAGATTATGATTTATACGCAAAACCACTCAATTAAGATAATTATAAACAAAATACTCTAAAAACCGCATAAAACAAGGATAAATTATGCAATTAAATTTAAAAACCATTAGTCTTGTTACCATAGCAGCTGCACTAGCTGCTTGTAATAATGGTAGCTCTGGATCAAGTAATTCTAGTCCAACGCAAGCAATTCAAATCGTAGAAACCGTGCCTGCTGCAACAAACCTACAATTATCTCCAGCAGCAATGCCACCTGCTGTCGCAATTGGTAATTTAATCGACTCAGCAGAAAGCACTATTGATTTAGAAGCATATTATTTCAATAATGAATCAGGAACTCCATTTGCACAAGATATAATGCAAAATCTACGCTCAAAAGCTGATCAGGGTATAAAAGTACGTATTGTTGTTGAAGCATCAATGGCAACTTCTTCATTACAAAATGGGTTAGCTCTGTTGGAAAGTTCTCCAAATGTACAGATTACTTACAATAATTACTTTGACAGCATTAATGGAATCGTACATGCAAAAATGGTTATCGTCGATAATAAGAGTTTCTTTATTGGAAGTCAAAACTGGGATTGGATTGCATTTGAACTAAATCATGAACTAGGTGGAATTATGACTAATTCAACACTAGCTACGCAATTAACTCAAGTTTTTAATACGGATTTCAATAATGATGTGGGTTATAATCCTAATGCTTCTACTCCATCTATGCCTGTTGGTAACGTATTTGTAGCTACTTCACCAAACTTTACTGGTGTCCCAAGTGAAATTGATAACATTATAAACTTGATTAATAACGCTAGTTCTACGATAGATATCCAAGCGATGGTTATTCAAAATTTTAATCCATATGGTACACCACCAGACTATTGGCATGTGTTAGAAGACGCTTTGACAAATGCAGGTAAAAGAGGCGTTAAAGTTAATATGATGATGGCAAACTGGGAGTTTCAACAAGGTGAAATGTTTAACTTTGATAATCAATTCTTACAAACAATGGAAAGTGTTCCAAATGTAACTATTCGTTATTCTAATTTCCCTCAAACTATAGGTGGTGTATGTGTACCATATTCAGCTGTTGATCATGCAAAATTTATGGTAGTAGATAATAAAAATGTCTGGATTGGTACTGGAAATCTCGCACAAAGTTATTTTACTAATACACGTGATTATTCGATTTTTGTTACCAATAATCCAACATTTGCAACTAATATTACGGGTATTTTCCAAAATGTATGGAGTAGTGCTTATATGACAGAGTTTTTTGGACCTGTAACTGCAAAAGTTCAACCATGGTGTGCAGGTAATTAAAACTTACACAACTCTTGGATTTAAAGTAATTGAACGATTACCTGCTCAGTTAATGGGTGATGGTAAAACTTCTCATCAATACCTAATGCAAATAAACCAATCAGAGTAGATAAAAAATGCTTGAAATTACGCTAAGTATGTTTATTTGGGGGACGCTTGGCATGGTGGTAATGTGGTCAAAAATGTCCGCATTGGACATTACATTTTACCGCTGTCTAATTGGTGCAGTTGTTGTTGGGCTTTATTTGTATAAAACTAAGCGTAAAATTATATTTGATAGACAGTTTTGGCTGATTCTTGTCGCTGGTATTTTTGCTGTAGCTAACTGGATTTTACTATTCAGATCATTTCAACTTGCATCAATTACAATCGGCAACATGTCTTACTATCTTCAACCTATGATTTTACTTGCTTTGGGATTTCTTCTTAAAATTGAGAAGTTTAGCTGGCGGAAAATTAGTTTGGTTTTTGCATCATGTGTTGGTGTTTTGCTAACTATCAGACCATCATCACTTCATTCTGCAAATATGCTCCTTGGCATAAGCTCATCTCTAAGTGCTGCAATATTGTATTCATTAGTTACCTTAATTATGCGCAATGTACAGCGGGATATTTTTGTAGTAATTTTTATTCAATTAGCCGTTGGTATGCTATTGCTTGCACCGTTTGCTAAATTGCAAATACCATCATTACACAGTGGATTATGGTTATTAGTGATTGGAATTATTCATACTCCTTTAGCTTACTATTGTTATTATCAAGGAATCAAAAAAGTTAGTGTCAGCCAAACTGCGGTACTGAGCTATCTTGATCCAATTGTAGCAATTCTTAGCGATGTTATCTTTTTTAATCAACAACTTAATGCGGTACAAATATCTGGCATAATTATCACGTTTATGGCTGGTTTATATT
>DYTA01000020.1 GCA_020726205.1 Nitrosospira multiformis | reverse complement strand
CCTGTCAAGTACTATTTTACTTTTTTACACTTTTATAGGGGGTGAGCAGTTACTATAGTGTTTGTATTAATAAAGTCTCATCCACACCAAGAAAAAATTTCTAAGGTAAACGATGTTGTAAATAATGTGTCTACGATTACACTACTAAAAGTATTATTAACGAATCATTCATTTTGGATTGTAACATTATTTGCTGGGTTGCTTTTAGGTACCTTATTTAATTTTGGAGCAAATTGGCTAATTGGTTTTCAAAATGCATTTGATAATAATAATTTAGCTCATTCTGCATTAGTAAATTCTTTAATGTTTTTAGGTGTTGCAGTAGGGAATCCCATAATTGGTGCGCTATCTTTATATTTAAAAAGCCGTCGTAAATTGTTAATTATTGGTAGTTTAACTGGCTGCATTGTTCTTGCAATTTTAATTCTTGGTCCTCAGCTTAGTCAAACAACAGCAACAATACTATATTTTGTTTTTGGATTTAGTTGTAGTACTGCTATTTTATCCTATTCTGTAATTATGGAGATTTTACCTAATGAGCTACAAGGCATAGGAATTGGAATATGTAATACTATTGTGTATTTAATTGGTGCATTATTAAGTGTAGTTATTGGTTATATTATACATTTTAAAGCAGTAAATATGACTTATTTTTCGAGTAATTTATACTTAGAAAAAAGTAGTTTGTCATTATTTTGTTTATCGCTAGTATGTGCTTTTATTCTCAGTCTGTTTATTAATGAAACTTTTGTTAAATCTAAAACGATGTCATAAATATGTTAAATTATTTATAGTAATTTCTAATCCCGATATGTAATTATATATTGGGAAAAAGATTAACTTAGGTATTTTTTTACATTAGTCCTTCTGTATCAGTACGAGTTTTTTCCATTAGGCTGCTATAAATATCATTTTCGGTTTTGAAGTAAATGTGATTTTCACTATAGCAATTACCTGCATAACAATTAAGGCGTACATATTCATTTAATAATGTCCCATTTCTTCCTTGGATTGGTTTAATATTTTGTTTAATAAGTAATACATAATCATAAGCAAACCCATAACGAATTGTATTTCCATATAAGTAACAACCTTGGTTATTTGGTAGCTCTTGATAGTAGCGTCTATCATTGAAAATAGTATTTTGTTGATTGTCTAGGTCTAATTTATTTTCATTAAAATTCCGTAATAATTGACAATTAGTTGGTGGTAAATAAACTTGTGGGTTAATTGTTGTATAATTAATTGCTTCACTAATATGAATATATATTAAGACTAGTGGTTTTACCATTATTGAAGATACCAATAAAATTAATATGATTTTAGTGCGGGTTAATTTAAATAGATTATTATGTAGATGATGAGCTAGATATAAATTAATTAAAATTAGGTATAAACCAATCCAAATAAAGACAATTTGAATTTTTTGATATATGTTTGCATGTGATGCCAATGATGCCGTACCAGCAATAAAACCCGCTAATAGAGCTAACAGTTTAATTATCATTTTAAATCTGCTATTACCACGAATGTGACTACTAATGAAGTTAACTAAAATAATAATTAAGGTAGGGTAAATTACTAAGCTAACTAAACTAACAACTAACGTGAATAAGAAGAATGAGGCATAAGCACCTATGCTAGTTTGTGGCAGAAAAATATAATTTGAGAGTTCGACAATTACGCTAAATCCAGCTATGCAAACGGCTATTACGATTGGCAACAAGTGTTCTGTTTTAATTAGATTAACAATTATTTCTCGAAAAATAAATTTATTAAAATCTAGTAAGTTAATTTTTTGTGAATGTTTAATAAATTTGAGAAATCGGAATTTGATATTATTCAATGTCATTATATGCTTCTTGTTATGAGTTTGACCAACTCCCAATCCTAAAGAGACGGGGATTCCTGTTTCACAGCTCCATGTCTATGTGTTTTAGTTTTACCTTTAACACACACGACAGAGGAAGCTCCACAAGCTAACTCTGCTAGTTTAGCGGTTTTTACTACCTTTGGTTTTTTTGTAATTTAGCTAGTTTGGTTTGGTATTTAATCAATCCTTTTAACGGCTTGATTTTTGGTGATCACAAAATCAGTTAAACTTAAATCAATACCCACTGTTTTATCAACTTTAGGTAATGATTTAATTTCAACTTCTGAACAGAATGATACAAAGTATCTATCAGTTGTATCTTTGCTGATCGTGATATTTGAGTGATTACCCTCTAGTGGACTGCCTCGTTTATTACAAAAGTAATAATATATTTGCATTATAATAGCATAAAACCGCCATTAATTAAGGGAGGTTTTATGCTATTATAAGTAATATCTTAGTTAATAAGACTACGTAACATCCAAACTGTTTTTTCATGAACTTGCAGACGTTGTGTTAATAAATCCATAGTAACTTGATCATTAGCTTCATCGGCAATTGGTAAAACACTACGTGCTGTGTTAATTACTACTTCATGAGCTTCAATTAAATATTTAATCATGTCATTTGCTTCAGTATCACCAGCATGTTCTTTTACTTTTGTTAATTTTCCAAACTCTGAGTAGCTCCCTGGTGCAATAAAACCTAAAGCTCGAATTCGCTCCGCAATTAAATCTACGGCTAAACCCAATTCAGTGTAATGGGTTTCAAACATTAAATGTAACGTATTGAACATCGACCCTGTTACATTCCAATGGAAATTATGTGTTTTTAAGTACAAAGAATAGCTATCAGCTAGTAACTTAGCTAATTCATTTGCTATTGAAATACGATTTTCTTGACCCAAACCATCATTAATATTAAAGAATTGTTGTTTTAACATAATTGCCTCCGTTTATATAGTGATTAGTTACCATTTTACACCTTTGCATATTATCATGTAAAGAATTTATTGGTTATGATATAGTTATTCTACAGCAATGACGTAGTTTAATCCAATTAATAAAAATTATGGTTTTAATAGTTTTAAACTAAAGTAGGTGGTTGTGTTTGATAATTAAGCTCTGAGTTCTTTAATAAAAAAGTATCATTCCTTATGAATGATACTTTTTTGTAATGTAGCAGTTTAACTATTAGCGGTTGCAGTTTTAGATGTTGGCTTATTGTAAGCTTTACATTTCATCAACTTACCATTTTTGAAGATACATTTCATTTGAGACCCATTATCAGTTGTAAAGCGGATGTCATGAGTAATTATTGCATCTTTTTGTGGATTATTATCGGTTTGAATCATATCAGCACCACCACCACGTTCATCAGAAACGTTACGTCCATTACTAGTAACTACTTTATCTTCATATACTTTAACTTTTTTACAGTTAGTTGTAATATCTGATTCTGTAGTTGTTGCATTTATATTTACGTTGTTACATGAGTAAGGACTTTTTTGTAAATTAACGTTAGTGCTAGCAATTGCACTAGTTGCGGCAATTGCTAATATGCTTAATAGAATTTTTTTCATAGTATAATTTCCTTTGAAAATTAGTATGTATATGTTAAGGCTACTGATGAAGTCCAAGGTGAAATATTGTTTGACTGTTCATTATTTACAGTGTCAGGTCTCCATTGTTGTGAGAATACGCCAAATACAAATAATCCACGTACTTCAGGAATAGCATAATTGACAACAACGTTGGCCTCTTTTACACCATTAAAATCAGCATCTGAGCTAGTACCATAAATAAAATTAGGCGTGATGGTCAAGTTACCATTTTGGAAACTTAAACCAGGACTGATTTTGTACAAGCTACCTGCAATTCCTAAGTTAACATAGTTGGTCTGCCAACCTTCTGCATATAATGGGTCAACACCTAAGTTAGTTGTATATGGCGACACGATTGCTCCACCACCAATTGTACTATTTGGATTGATTCCATTACCAGCTGCAATTGTTGTATATGCCAGATTTAAGTTTAACCAATCAACTTGATAACCAAATTGTAAACCAAAGAAATTACTTGAAATTTGGTTACTTGAATTTGCACTCGTTGTTTGTTGACTATTAAATCCTACTAAGTTTGATTGAGTTTGACCATTATCTGTACCAACTTGAGCTGCAATATTAAACGCTTGAGAGTTTGATAAATTTAGTTTTAAGCTGTTATCTGCATATAGTAATGTTCCAAAGTTATCAAAATTATAGCCCCACAAACGTAAGTTATAGTTGTTGTTATCAGCCATATAGTTAGCACCTAATGCAACTGTACCTGATGAATTACCATAGTTTTGATTATTAGTGTTAAAGAATGTATTACCTGTAAAGCCTACTTGTCCAGAAGTTTGTAATCCATTAAATCCAATTCCCGTTAAAACCCAACCATTTCCTGCGTTTACATTAACTACAGCACCTTGATAAGTTGCCCCAGGTGCTAACATATTATTGTAGAAGTTAGCTGCTAACCATGGACTATTATTAATTCCAATTAAACCAATATCTGCATTTACACGATTACCATATTGATACTCTAAAAACGCCTCTGACACAGCAATATAATCATTTGATGGGTCAAACATTGCATTATATTGACGAGTTGTTGAGCCTCTACCATTTAACTCATTAGCTACAAATGGATTCATAACGTTTAATAATCCACCGACAGAAAATCCACCTAGAACTTGTCCTGATTGCATGTAAATCGAAGCACCTACACCAGTAGTTAAACTATTTGTTCCACCTGGTGTTCCTGATGAACCTGTACCTGTGATACCTCCAGCATAGACATTATATGTACCATCGCTAAATAAGCGTTGAGCAAAACTTTGGTTTACGTAAGTATTATGATCTACAACCTGAGTACCACCACCACTGGCAATTCCAGAAAATGGATTTTGTAAAAATGCATTTGAATTGATATAGCTATCATTACTATTAGTTACTGGTGCTGGAGCCGCAGTTGCTGCGACAGCTGATGGTGTAACAGTAGTAGTTGTAGCTGATTCAGTAGTGTCTGCAAACGCAAAGTGGGTTGCACTCAAGGTTAGAATACTTAATAGTATTTTTTTCATAATTACGTAAACTCCATTAAAATATATGTGGATATTATAATGTTTTTTTTATAGATAATGTTGAAACTAGAAATAAATATTAATGAATTTAGTAATTAAATTTTGTGTTAAATAATTAATTGTTTTATAACAGATATATATGATTATTGCGCGGTGTTGTATAAAGCAACAATTTTGCTTGTGTTATTTTCAATTTTAACGTAATTTGAATTAAGTGTTATCTGTTGTGTTTTTTTGATATGTTATCAATCTATTGATATATATCCTTTATTTATTGTTTTTATATTGCAGGTTGTGCTATACCATAAATCAATCCTTACAGTGTAAGTTTTTAAGTGTTTTTAAGTTGAAATTTGTGTTATTAAGTAATTACACCTTATTACGTGAATTGTTGTGGTTTTAATAAATGATATAATAATAGGCTTAATATAAATATGGTTAATATAAATATGATAAAAAGTCCTGCACAATTTATTACTTCTCAAATATGGGCAAAAATTTCCCAACATTTTGAGAGTCGGTATCCACAGTTTACTTCTAGTTTGGGTAAATATCGCCAAGCTACTTTTAAAATTAAATTCAAGGATTTACCTTTTGATTTAATAATTAATTGTAAAAATAAGTTAGATATTCAAGTTTATCGAGGTGAGAAAGTTACTACGGAAATTATTGGTGATAGAGTGAGCTTTCTTGAGCTCTTATTACGTAAAGTTGATGGAGATAGTTTATTTTTTCAACAGAAGTTAAAAATTGTTGGTGACGTAGAAGCAGCTACGGCATTTCGCAATTGTTTGGAAAGATTACATTTTGATATTCTGGAGTTTATTACACCAATTTCGCTACCTTTTAAGAATGTAATTATAACGAAAATTAATGAATTACGCCAACCTGCTCGTAAAATTAATGTTCCAAGTGCTTTAGAGTTAGTTTGTCCAGCTGGAAATTTGGAGATAATGAAAACAGCAATTGATGCAGGTGCAAATACTGTTTATTTTGGTTTTGCTCGACATGGTAATGCTCGTAATTTTATTGGGTTAAACTTTAGCGAGGATGAGGCTAAGCAAGGCGTAGAATATGTGCATGCTCACGGTGGAAAAATATTATCCGCAATTAATGCTTTTCCCCAAGTTCAAAATATTGATTATGTTAAAGATACTATCGATATAGCTGCTCAGATAGGCGTTGATGCAATTATTTTAGCAGATCTTGGGATGTTAGAATATGCAACTAATAAGCATCCATTGTTAAACCGTCATCTATCGGTACAGGCATCCGCATCAAGTCTTGATACTTTAGAATTTTATGCACGGGAATTTGGAATTAAGCGAGCGGTATTACCAAGAGTTTTAGATTTGGCTAGAATTAAAGATATTTGTATTGGTGCTCGTGAATTAGGTGTTGAAATTGAAATTTTTGGGTTTGGTGGATTATGTGTTATGGCAGAAGGACGTTGTAGCTTATCTGGATATGTAACAGGTAAAGCACCTAATTTAAATGGTGTTTGTTCACCAGCTGAGCAAATTAATTATATTGATAATGGTCGTGAATTAAAAATCCAGTTAAATAAATTTACTATTAATAGTTTTGAAGGTCAAAATGCAGCCTGTTATCCAACTATATGCAAAGGAAAATTTGTAACAAGTAATGGCTTAAATCATATCTTTGAAGAACCGACTAGTTTAAGTTTATTAACTGAGTTAACTAGAGTTATTGAGTCAGGTGTTAGTGCTTTAAAAATAGAGGGTCGTCAACGAGGTAGTGCGTATGTGAGGCAAATAGTAAGTACATTTCGTTATGCCGTTGATAATTTAGCAACTTTACAATCACAAGATTTAGTGAAATTAAATCAGCAATTAGCCTCTTTCATGGAAGGGCAACGTTCGACTATAGGAGCTTATAATGGACAATGGAATTAATTCAATTAAATATAGTTTAGGACCTGTTACTTATCCGTGGTCAATTGAAAAACTACGTGATTTTTATATAAAAGTAGCTGCCACTTCTGAATTCCATCGGGTATATATAGGTGAGGTTGTTTGTAGTAAGCGTTCAGCATTAATAAATAAATATTTACCTGAATTAATTCAATTATTACAAAAAGCAAATAAAGAAGTTTATCTTGCAACGCCACTGTTAAATAATGATGATGATAGCCATCATTTGATGCTTAATAATATTAAGATTGCGAGAGAATTTGGTTGTGGCATCGAAGTAAATGATCTTTCTGCTTTGAAATATGTTTTAGACATTCCATTAGTTGCTGGTCCTGCTATAAATATTTATAATCAAACCGCTATATCTGTATTAGCTCGAAACAAGATAAAAATGATTTGTCCGCCATATGAAGTGTCTAAACAAATTATGTTGGATTTGGCAAAGGGTGAACTTCCGTTAGAGGTAATGGTATTTGGAAATTTACCTTTATCCATTTCATCGAGGTGTTTTACTGCGCATAATCTTGGTGCTAGTCGTGAGGAGTGTAAGTTAATTTGTTTTAAACACTCAGATGGTGTTTGTGCAACAAGTATTGAAAATGACCAGTTATTTATGATAAATGGTATGCAAGTTCAGTCCGCAAAAATTTATAATTTGTTACCACAGATTCATGAACTAAGTTCTTTGGGCATTAATTTATTTAGAATTAATCCAACTTCTTCGATTGATTTAGACATAATTATTTCTCAAATTCGTGGTGTTGATAGCTTTGTAAACTCCAATGATTATGTTAATGGGTTTTACTTCGGCAAAGAAGGGCATATGTGGATTGAGAATGGTCGGTTATGATATTCGATATATAGAAATTGATATTGGATTCAGCGATTAATCTACTAAGTTATCGAAATATAATAATTATAACATTTTGAATACAATGTTATAATTACAAGCTTAATATGTATTAAACAATTATTTTTTAATTAATGTTATCCAAATGTTTACTCACTGTTTTGGTGGTAGCTATGTGTGTTTGGATTGCCTATTTTAAGAAAATGAGCTAAGTTGATTCGTAAAATACTTCCAATTTGTAGTGTGATTTGTCTTGTTGGGTGTTCTTATTTTTCACCCAATTATCATAAGCCTAAAGTTGATATACCTGCAACTTGGTCGACGCAATATGCAGATATTGAATCAGTTAATGAAAATTTACCTTATTTGGCTTGGTGGCAAAATTTTCATGATAGTAATTTGAATCAATTTATTGAAAGTGGTTTAAAAAATAATGCAAATATAGCCTTAGCTAAGGCAAATATTGAAGCTGCTCAAGGTCAGTTACTTACAGTAAAATTGAATTGGTTGCCATTTGTTAGTTTGTTTGGTGGTACTATTAATGGTAGCTCACAAAATAGTATTGCACCGATTGGTAATTTAGGTGCGATTGCAAATAGTGGAAGTTTTTTTGCTATTTTACCTGCATATACCTTGAATGTATTTAGTAATTATACGCTTCAAAAACAAGCAAATTATAATTTAGATGTTGCCAAGAATGCAGAACTAAGCGTTCGTTTAGCTGTGATTGGTCAAGTGGCTGCCGCTTATTTTACAAATTTGGCACAACAAAAACTAGTGGAGCAATTCACACAATTAAATGATGATGCGGTGGAACTTGTTAACACAGCTGAAGCGTTAGATAAAAAAGGTCTGGCAAATTCTATTAGCTTATATGAGCTACAAAGCAAACAGCAACTTATTCAAGGGCAATTAGTGTTAGCTAAGAAAAATTTGGTGGCGACACAAAATGCACTGCGTTATTTACTCAATCAAACACCTGGTACAATCAAAAATATTAATCAATTCACTAATATTAATCAATTCACTAATATTAATCCAAATCAGATTATTCCAGGTAATTTACCTGTTTCAGTGATTGCTGCTAGACCTGATGTTTTAAAAGCTGAGGCACAGCTGAAAGCTGCTAATGAAGGTATTAGTGTTGCATCAAGTGCTTTATTGCCAAGTGTTAACCTAAATTATTTTTATGCTCAAGGTTCAGGACAGCAAACGTTCAATAATCCGATTCGTGGTATTAATGTCGATAATGGTAATCAACAAAGCTATTATGCTGCTTATGCTAATTGGACAATTTCACCAAGTGTATTTGGACAAATTGATACGAATAGTGCACTATTTAAGGTAGCATTAGCTAATTATAAATATGTAGTGAATACAGTTCTACATGAAGTTGATAATGCTTTAACGGCGAATCAAGCTTTGAATGAAAAAATGGCGAGTGATAATCAGGCATACAAATTATTACAACAAAATGTTGTTACTAAACAAGCGATGCTTAAACAAGGTTTGACCACACAAATGCTTGTTACTGGGGCAAAAATAGAACAAGATATTCTTGCAATTGATTTAACACAAACTAAGTTACAACAGTTGATTTCATTAGTTAATCTTTACCAAAGTTTAGGTGGAGGTTATAATTACAGAGAATCTACAACAACAAATAAATAATTAAGGTAATACTAATTTATGAAAAAGCTATTGCACAAATTTAATTTTGCTACACTTATTTTTTTAACTGGTGGTATTATTGCATTGGGTTATTTAACTACATATTGGTTTCCTGTTACGGATAATGCTTTTGTAATTGATAACACTACTGCAATTTCATCTGCCGTTAGTGGTCATATTGAAGAAATCTACGTCCAAAATGGACAGCGTCTTACAACGGGCGACCCAATTATGAAGATAAAACCAGAAAAATATCAATTAGAATACCAAGCCGTTAAAGCACAATATGATCAAGCTAAAGTTGGTTTACAAGTTATTCAAGAACGAATTAATGTTACTAAACTTGATTTGAAAGCAGCTCAAAATCAGCTTGAACGAATGAAATATGAGTATAGACAAAAAAGTGATCCAGCAGTTAGCAAGGGTATTCCACAAATTGAATTAAAAACATTAAAATATAATATTCAATCTCAAATAGATGTAGTAGCGTCATTACAACAGCAAATTATTTTAGAGCAAACTGAGTTAAAACAAGCTCAAGTTGGGATTGCTACTTTAAAAGCAACTACGCAAAAAGCAGCTCTTGATGTTAAAGACACGTTGGTGGTTGCACCAAGTGATGGTTATATCCAAAATTTATATTTAGGAGTTGGTAGTTCGGCGATTGCTCATGAAGGTTTATTTCAATTTATTGATACGACGAATACTTATATTCAAGCTAATTTTAATGAAACTGATTTAGCTAGTGTCCATGCTGGTGACGAAGTACTAATTTTTCCACGTACTTATTTATGGCATAAAGTATTTCATGGAGTTGTTATGTCAGATAACTGGTCTGTAGATCGTCAACATGTCATTCCATTTAAAGAGACTCAACTGATGTTTACGCAGAATCATTGGTTAAATTTACCTCAACGTTTGCCAGTACAAATTAAAGTTTTAGATCAGGATAATCAATATCCTCTTAGGGCAGGAATGAGTACATATGTTTATATTAAAACTAAGTAGTCATAATGTTTATTTATAAATTAAGTAGTTGGCTAGACCACTACGATCCATATTGGTATGGTAGATTAATTGCGTTGAAAGCTGCATATTTGGCAGTAGGTCTTTTTATTGCAAATCTAGTTTTACAACCACCAATGGCAACGTTAGTAATGTTAGTGAGTGCAGTTGGAGTACTAATTGCTGAAATGCCTCCGATTAATGACTTAAATAAAAAAGATATGTTGTACTTAGCGTATGTAATTGTAATGTGCATAACAATCGCACTATTTGCTAGTACAGTATATTTAAAAGGTTGGTTTATTCTTACTGCGTCTGCTTGGACTTATTTATTATATTTTGTGTTAAGAAAGAAGCCAGAAGTTTATGCGATAGTTAGTGGAGTATTAATGATTGGGATTATTTCTCTTGAGGGATATAATAGTGGTAATTTCTTTGATATACTAAATACGATTATATTTATTTTAGAGTTTTCACTTATTAGCTTTGGATTACATAAATTATTTCCATTTTTCTATTCAAAAATTTGGTTAA
This sequence comes from Nitrosospira multiformis, assembly GCA_020726205.1. Classification (GTDB taxonomy): domain Bacteria; phylum Pseudomonadota; class Gammaproteobacteria; order Burkholderiales; family UBA11063; genus Aquella. The sequence continues at coordinate 1,433 of DYTA01000020.1, read as the reverse complement.
GTAGTTTATTAAGATGTATAGAGGTGCAACTGCAAATGCTTGAGCAATTCTCAAGTAATCAAAGTATGCATTTATTTGAACATTATTTAGTCGCAGAATCTAGTCTTAATTTACTAGCAAATAAAAGCTATTATGCTGAAGCTATATTGATTAATCAGTCACTATCTCATTTTCATTATTATTTATTACGTTTAATTGAGCTCGATGATTTAAGTAGTATAGAATACAAATTAATATCAGAAGATTTAGCTAAGTTTAAATTTTCTATTTTAAATTCGTGTTCTGTAACTAATTCATCTTTAGCCTCATCAGATCATCATTTAATTAAGTGCCATCATCACCTTTATGCTCAATTTAAGCAATCATGGAATAATATATGCGTACACGTGAGCAATTAATTAATTTGCGGATTATCCATGTTGTCATTATGTTGGCCACAGCATTATTTATTTATCAATTTAGTCAATGGGATGATGGTTTATGGATTCCAATTACAGTATTAGCTATTATTGGACCTTTTTCTCCTGGTCTTACAATAAATAAGTCTAGACAACGTGTAGTTGGCTCTATTGCTGGTTTGTTACTTAGCGTTGTTTTATGGTTTTTTATTCATTTTAATTATACCTTATTAGTACCAATTACCGTTATTTTAGTTTATTGGGTAGCATATTCATTATTACAAAATTATACATATTTTATAATGATTGTTAGTATCTTATTATGTATTAATTTTGATTATATGAATTTATTTTTCAATAATGAAATAATCTATTTAATTAATCGTAGCTTATGTGTTTTAATTGGTGTGATGATCTGTCAATTTTATGAAGTGTTTATTTTTCGCAGATATTACAATAATGCAATCAATCTGGTTGAAAAAGAAAAATATGATGCGCAAATTATTGACTGTTGGTATAAACTGCAGAGTATTACTAATAATATGGAACTAGAAACACGCTTAACAATAATCAATACAAATATTTCAACATTAGTTATTAGTCTGAACGAGTTAAATGGATTACGTGAAACCTGTAGCTTTAGTTATAGTAACCAACTTGCTACCTTAGCAATAATTGAACTATATTTGGAAAAAATTAATGCTATGTATCACTTTATGACAAAAGTTGCTTATGATTTATTACAGAATAAGATAACTAATCAAGTGTTAGATAGTGATGAGATTGATGTACCATTATCTAATATTATTATTGAGTATGCTGACTAATACATCTTTAATTGATGTAATCAGCTCTTTACGCGCAAAGTTACATCGAAATACTAAACTGATTTCACGATATGGTTCATGGCTTGCTATTTGCTTTGTAATGATAGTATTTGGTAAATTATACTGTGCTAATTCAGGCAGAATACTAACTCCTAAATTCATTGCAACCATATATTTTATTGTTTCGAGGGAACTAGTAGTAATTAAA
>DYTA01000019.1 GCA_020726205.1 Nitrosospira multiformis | reverse complement strand
ATTTAAACAGTTTACCAGCCAATATGTCACTATTGAATCAGATACGTCTATTTTGCAATATGATGAAGATGGTATTTGCCAACGACAAATATGGAAATAAAAATTAGGCAGAGTTTTTATCTGCCTGTTTTTATCTTTAACAAAATTAAATACTACTCCGTAATAAACGAGAAACATCATTAATCAATTCATGACTACAAAGTAAATTCATGTCATTAGGTTGTGCACTATCTAATATATGTTGTACTGCTTCAACTTCATTTGGAATAATATTAATTTGCTCCGCTGGATAACCTGCTTTAATTAATTCATCATAAAAGACCTGAGGCATTTCACCTAATTCACTACCACGTAATGATCCTTGAAACTCTTTTATCACAACATAATCAACATTATATTTACAAATCAATTGAGAAATTTCCGGGATAGTATCTCTTCTATCTGCAGTATTACCGTACATTAAGCCTAATTTACCAGTAAGATTATGTAATTTTCTAAATTGCTGTGCCAAGCTCAAAATATTTTCTAAACCAGCTGGGTTGTGAGCAATATCAACTACTAAATGCCCATATTTTGCTGAATTATAATAATTCCAGCGTCCAAAATTAGATTTGTCATCAGCCCCGAATTTAGCTAATCCACGCTTAATTTGTTCAGGTTCAACACCAATAGCAAAACATAACCCAACTGCATGTAATGTATTTTCAAAATTATATGTTGCTAACCCACTTACGGTTAATGGAATCGAGTCAATTTTATTTAACTTATGACTTTTAGTTAATGTTTTTATTGTAATATAACCATTATCAAGGTATACCACAAAATTATTTTCATTAAGATAACTAGATATTTTATCTTCACCCAATTTAGTTGATAAGTAAGCACATTTATGATTACTGTTATCTAAATTCACTATATATTCATCATCAAGATTAATTAATGCAACTCCATCTTCAGCTAAACCTTGATATACAATCCCTTTTGCTTCAGCTAAATCGGTTAAATTTTCAATCCCATTTTGCCCAATATGATCATAGGCAATATTAGTTACAGTTGCTACATTGGCATAATTAGGTAATAATCCACGTTTAACAATTCCTCCTCTAGCAACCTCGAGTACGGCTACCTCAACCTTAGGATGCATTAAAACATATTGATGCCCCATTGGTCCAGACAAATCCCCCTCAGAAACTAATTTGCCATCTATCATGACCCAGTCAGTCGAACAATACCCTGATTTTAATTTAGCTCGCCGACAAATAAACTCCGTTAAGCGAGTAGTTGTCGTTTTACCATTAGTCCCAGTAATCAAAATAGTTGGTATATTGCTAATTTTGCTCCATGGAATATCATTAAGTTTTGTAATTTTGTTCAATGGACAACTAAACTGTTTAACTCCACTCCCAAGTACCAAAATATCTTTATGGATAAAAAAGCTAAGCTTTTTATTTAATGCTTTTTGATGAATCTTACGCAACAGAAGTTGTTGATTTTCTTTAATCATCGCCTTAAAGCGAGTAACTGTTTTTTTAGTGTTAATGGGGCGCTCTAAATCCCAAAAATCCACAACATCATCCCATACCCAATCCAAAATTTCACATGCTACCATCAACAAATCGTATGGATAGCGAAGTGCAATATTAATTCCGCTGTAAAAAACTTTAGTTTTTAGTTCGTAGTTTTTTATTGGGAGAAGAGCCAAAACATCTTGAAGTGATTTAACGTAAAGATCAGCTATTTCTTGGTTATTTTCTTGCCATGCAATATCCATAACTGCACCAGGTTCTGCAAAAAAGCGACTTTGCCCAAGTAAGCGTGAAGAGAAAAATTTTGCATCATATAATAAGCTCAAGATAACTACTCCATAAAGAGAAAATTTATCGCCAATTATAGCACAAATATCAATAAAAATACCCCCATAAATTGGGGGCATGTGTAAAATTTATTTGATATAAATTATTTACTCTTCTTCATCCATATAATCATTAAACTCATCATCCTCAAAGGCTTCCAAATCTATCTCATCTACTTCAGCAAAACTATCTAAAAAGCTTTTTAACTTATCAGAGCGATTAGGTTGGCGTAGCTTACGAATTGCTTTAGCTTCAATTTGACGAATACGTTCACGTGTTACATCAAATTGACGACCAACCTCTTCTAAAGTATGATCAGTTAATGTATCAATCCCAAAACGCATACATAATACTTTCGCTTCACGAGGAGATAAAGTATCTAGTACTTCACGAACTGTTTTTTTCAAACTATAATCAATACCATGATCAGCTGGAATTACCGTTGATTTATCTTCAATAAAATCACCATAACTTGCATCGTCTTCATCACCAATTGGTGCATCCATTGAAATAGAATCATAAGCAACTTGATAAATTTTACGTACTTTATCTTCGCTGATTTCCATCCGTTCAGCTAATTCTTTAGTTAATGGTTCACCAGATTTTTCTTGTAATAATTTACGATGTTCTTTGCTCATCTTATTAATGGTTTCAATCATATGAACCGGAATACGAATTGTACGCCCTTGATCCGCAATAGCACGAGTAATTGCTTGACGAATCCACCAAGTTGCATATGTTGAAAATTTAAATCCTTTACGATATTGGAATTTATCGATTGCCTTAATTAAACCAATATTACCCTCTTGAATTAAATCCAAGAAGTGTAAACCACGGTTGGTATATTTTTTTGCAATTGAAATTACCAAACGTAAGTTTGATTCCACCATATCAGTACGTGATTTTTTCTGCTCTTTTTCTGCTTTCATCAATTGCTTATATAAGCGTTTAATTGTTGCAATATCTATCTGCAAATCATCAACAACTTGTTTAATTTTCTCATGATGTTCAACCATGTCAAACTTCATTGCTTCAAATAATTCAGCATATTTTTTCGCAGGCACATGCATATCAACCCATGATATTTCATTACCAATAAATTCTTTACGGAATTTATCTTCAGGAATCTTTATCACATCACAAGCAATTCTAAATATCTCATTTTCATGAGTCTTAATTACCTTATGAGCGCCCCTTAAAACATCGCAAAATATTTCAATTTGTTTATTAGTAAAACGAATTTTATGTAACTTTTCAGTTATTGCACTTAATACTACTCTATATTGATCTGAATCAATCCCGTATTTTTTAATAACTTTATTTTGCTTATCAACAAGTTTATCAAATTCAGCAAAAAACTCTGCAGTACCTTCACGTAATCTTTCTAGAAGTTCACTGGGTAAAACCTCTTCTTCCTCATCAAAGGAAACAGGCATAGACAAAGGACTTATCTCTTCAACATTCAAATTTACATCAAGCAATTCATCTACAAAATTTTCAATCTTGATTTTACCAGCAAGTACATCCTGGTAAGAACTTGAAATAAAATTCACAATTTTTGGACAATCTGCAATAGCTGAAGTCATATCTTGAATACTAACTTCTAACTTACGAGCAATCTCAGCCTCATCTGTTTTATCTAACAAATCATAAGTACCAATCTCACGCATATACATACGTACAGGATCTGTGGTACGACCAAATTCATTCGATGAAGTAGTACTAGTTAAGATTTTTTCCGCCTCTTCAACTGCAAACTCATCATCATTAACAGTTGCTGATGACGTACCAGAAATTAATAATTCTTCAGGACTCGGTTCATATTCAAAAACTTTAATACCAATTGTTTCAATCATCATTACAATTTGTTCAATTAGTTCTGGATCAATCACGTGATCTGGCAAGTGATCATTAATCTCTACATTAGTAACATAACCACGCTCTTTACCCTTACCTAATAAGTAATGTAATTTATTTTTTTGCTCTTCTAATTTGCGCAACTCTTCAGCACTTAAATTTTCAGCGCCGAACTCTACCAAACGCATTAAACTTTTTACATCAGTAACTTCATCTTTAGCTGGTTTACGTAATCCACGACTCTTACGAGTTTTACCCCGTTCAAGTGCATCACCACTAATTGTTTCATTCTCGTTATAGCTACCAAATTCCAGTTTTTTTTCATTTCCGATTTTCTGAGGTGCTTTAGTCATTCAGTAATTTTCCCATCATACATTAAATTAATTTACAAAATATTTTTTAGCTTGGTCAAGGTAATAAAACATTGAAACAACAGTTAAAATAACAGCGATTAACATAAATATATTACCAATCATATTCATATTAATCCAACTTGCTCGATAATCAAATAATAAACAACCGATTGCTATCATCTGGCTAGCAGTTTTCAATTTTCCAACATAAGCAACAGCAACACTATTTACCTGCCCTAATTGCGCCATCCATTCACGAAGTGCTGAAATAGCAATTTCACGAACAATAATAACAATAGCAGCAAAAACAAAAGTTCGATTTAAATTAATTAAAACCACTAAACTAGCGGCAACTAAAGCTTTATCTGCAACAGGATCTAAAAATGCCCCAAAATTTGACTCTAAATTCATTTTACGCGCTAAATAACCATCAAAATAATCAGTTACCGCAGCAAGAATAAAAATTAGTGTTGCTAACAAATTTTTATATGGCATATTCAATAAAGAATCAGGCAAATAGTAAACACCCACAAAAAAAGGTACAAGAATAATCCTGAACCATGTCAAAATCGTAGGTATCGGTATTTTTTTTGCCATAGAATGTTTATACTTTACAAGAAAATTTAATAATTATTGATAAATCAAGCTTTGTTATTAAAAAATTGATAAATGGTTTTAGCCAATTCAATACCAATTCCGTCAACTAATTGTAACTGCTCAATACTTGCAGACGCTACTAATGTAGGACTGCCAAAAAAAGCAATTAATGATTTACGTTTTTTTGCACCAATTTTAGGTATATCTTCTAAACGAGATACCTGCATTCGTTTAACTTGCTGCTTTCGATGACCAGTTATTGCAAAGCGGTGAGCTTCGTCACGCAATGTTTGCAATAACTTAAAGATTGATGGTTTATCTCGAAAGGCTAATGCTACCATCGAGTTAATAATAATTTTATCTAACTCTGGTTTTCGATGTTCGCCCTTAAAAATGGCAATTACCTTTATTTTATCATAAAAACCTAAATCTAAAATTAGCTTTTTACTAATTGCTAATTGATTTTTTCCACCATCAACCAAAATAATATCCGGGAATGGCCAATCTTTATTAGCTAAACGTCGCCTTAATACTGTTTCTAAAGCTAACAAATCATCACCATTTATATCATCGCTTAAATTAAACTTACGGTATTGACTATGATCAATTTTGCCATTGTCATATACAGTCATTGATGCAACTGCGTTACTACCATGATTATGACTTGTATCGTAGCACTCTATCCGTTTCACATGTGATATAGATAACATATCTGCCAATTGTTGCGTAGCTTCCATATATATATTATCAATTTGCAAATCCTCGATGATTTTAATTAAATTATTTTCACCCATTTTGCGTAATTCCAAAATGCGCCCGCTAAACTCCGTAATAATTTTAATTTTGTACAAAGAAAAAAATGTTGATACGTACTCTTCATTCATTATTTCGCTCAAATAAATCAGCTTAGTTAATTGACTCTCTCGATAGTAATTATCTAAAAAAGCTTCCATTATAACCTGCGGTACATCAATTAATCGTTGAGTAAAATGTTTATCACCTACATACAAGCCATTTCTTATAATAATTACGTAAATAATTAATATACCATGAGACTCTTTAGAAATAATAATATCAGCGTTAATAGGTAATTGGCTATCACTTACAATTTGTTTATGTTGTAACTCTCGAATCAGAGCTATTTTATCGCGCAAACTACCAGCTTGTTCAAATTCCATATTTTCAGCAAAAGAATACATTTGTTCACTCAATTTAGTAACTAGTTCACTATAATTGCCACGCAAAAAATTTTTTGCAAATTGAACAAATTTAGCATATTCATTTTCTGAAATTTTACCAACACACGGTGCACAACATAAATTAACCTGACTTAGCATACAAGCTCGAGATCGACCGGCAAACTCGTTATCACTACACGTACGTAATTTGAATAAGCGTTGCAATAAGTCTAAAGTTTCTCTAACCGCATAAGGGTTTGGATATGGACCAAAGATTTGCTCATGCGAAATCACTTTACCACGAAAATACTCAATAACAGGAAATCTATGTAGTGAAATTCTAATGTATGGATAACTTTTATCATCACGAAAAATAATATTATATTTAGGCTTTAAGCTCTTAATTAGATTACTTTCTAACAATAATGCGGAGGTTTCATTATCCGTTACTGTAATTTCAATCACTTTAATTTTACTCACCATTAAACTAATTCGTGGTGATTGATCACTGCGTTTCTGAAAATAAGATTTTACACGTTTACTTAAATTAATCGCTTTCCCTACATACAATAAAGTATCATCATCTGAATAATAACGATATACACCTGGGGAATTTGGTAGCTTAATTAAAAATAAATTACCTAAAGTAACTTCAATACGCAATTTAGTGCCGCCAATAATAATTAAACAATAATCCAAGACAAACCACATAACCAATTTTATTGTTTATTAGAAACATCTTGAAACAAACTTCTCGATTATTATCCAAAATTTTAAAATAAATATGCAAAGTAATAATAGCTACAACCAACATAGATACATAGTAAATAATACTAACCTTCACAATTAATCCAACTATTATCATCAACAAAATAAATAACGTATAACAAACTAATATAATCTGATGTACATATTTACCAAAAGTAATTGCGGATGTCTTAATACCAATTTTCAAATCATCAGGTAAATCAACTAATGCATAAATTGTATCGTATGCAAGTACCCAAAATAAATTAGCAAAAAACAATAACCAACCAACTAATGGAATAGAAGCTGATTGCTCAATAAAAGCCATTAATATTCCAAAACTAAAAGCAATACCTAAATAAAGTTGAGGAACAGCAAAAAATCGTTTAAAAAATGGGTAACTAACAAAAATTAACAATGCAGGAATTGACCATACAAGTGTTAATGGTTTAAGAAAAGACCAAGCTAAAATAAAAGCACTTAGACTAAGTACTAATGTGACAATTAACGCTGACTTTCGGGAAATAGTGCCTGTTACAAGAGGTCGATTAGCTGTTCTAGCCACCAAACCATCAAATTTACTATCGGCAAAATCATTTATTGCGCATCCTGCAGAACGAGTTAAAAAAACCCCAAGACAAAAAACGAGTAACACTATAAAATTTGGCGTACCTCGATATGCGATTAGCAGTGCCCATACTGTCGGCCACAATAATAGTAATGTGCCTATTGGCTTATCAAATCGAATCAAACGCAAATACTCTTTAAACATAATCTAACTCATTACTATAAAAATTAAAGCAATATTCTAACTCAAAAAATGCAAAGATTAAACTAAATCAACTTTTCAAATGATAGATGATTAAATTATCAGAATAACTTTGAGCTATTCAAATCATGCGTATAAACTAAATTACCTTGTATAATAGTTAGGTTTTTTAGTATAATATTATCTTAATTTTAATTTTTTGTAAGTTATTCATGCAACAAAACGTCGTAGAACTTGAAAACCTTAATTTCTCTTATAGTGAAGACCGCCTTTTGCTCAAAAATATTAACTTAAATATCGCAAAAGGTAAAATTACAGCAATTATGGGTGGAAGCGGTAGTGGAAAAACTACAATTTTGCGATTAATTTCAGGACAAATAAAACCTAATCAAGGTAAAGTAAAAGTATTTGAAAATGATTTATCCAAAATATCAATAAAACAAATTCATGATATTAGAAAAAGATTAGGACTCCTCTTTCAATTTGGTGCGCTATTTACCGATATAAATGTAACCCAAAATGTAGCATTTCCTTTGCTAGAACACACTAATTTATCTAAAAAGTTAATCAATAAGATAGTTGCTATGAAATTAGAAGCTGTTGGACTAACTGGTACTCAAAATTTAATGCCAAATCAGCTTTCTGGAGGTATGGCAAGAAGAGTAGCGCTAGCCCGAGCAATTGCATTAGATCCAGAACTAATGTTGTATGATGAACCTTTTACAGGTCTAGATCCGATATCTTTGAATACAACAGCAATGCTAATAAAAAAATTAAGCACAAGCTTAAATCAAACTGCGATTTTAGTAACTCATGATATCGCAGTTACCATGGGAATTGCAGACTACATGTATTTTATGGCGAATGGTGAAATAATTGCAGAAGGTACGCCACAACAAATAAAAGAAACATCAAATCCAGCAGTTAGACAATTTATTAACGGAGAAATTACTGGTCCTTTCCAATATAAATATGCAACAAAAAATAGCTACCAACAATATTTAGAACAGTAAAGAAATGAGACACATAACTAATTTTATAAAAACAATTGGACACCCATTTAGTTCATTGATAATTATGCTTGGCGAATGTACTAGATTATTTTGGTATTTGTTAACTGGATGCCTATATAGTTTAAAACGCCCACAATTAATCATCAAAGAAGTTTATTTTAGTGGTGTTTTATCTTTATTGATTATTGCCGTATCTGGCTGGTTTGTAGGGATGGTACTTGGGTTACAAGGATATAATACGCTACAACGCTTCGGATCAGTAAGTGTATTAGGTTCGCTAGTGGCTTTATCCTTATTACGTGAATTAGGTCCTGTATTATGCGCAATATTATTTGCATCTCGCGCTGGTTCTGGTATGACAGCAGAAATAGGACTAATGAAAGCAACGGAACAGCTAGATGCAATGAGTGTAATGGCAGTGGATCCTATCAAACGTGTAGTTATACCTAAATTCATTAGCGGAATAATTGCAGTTCCTTTACTTACTGCATTATTTGATACCTGTGGTATTTTAGGTGGACATTTCGTGGGTGTAAATATGCTAAAACTTGATCAAGGTACTTTTTGGTCACAAATGCAAGGTAGCGTCGATTTACACAATGACGTAATAAATGGATTGATAAAAGCATTATTTTTTGGCTTCATTGTAAGTTTAATTTCAGTATATCAAGGATTACAAGCTAAACCAACAGCAGAAGGTGTATCCGCTGCAACAACAAGAACGGTTGTACACTCAGCTTTAGCGGTTTTAGCCCTTGATTTTATTTTAACCGCATTTATGTTTTAATTAGTAAGGAATTTTGGTGAAACGAAGTATTATTGATTTTTGGGTTGGGATTTTTGTTGTAATTGGAATTATTTGCATTACATTTTTATCCTTAAAAGTAGCCAATATTACATCTTTAAGTTCAAATAATAGTGATAATTATACTATTTATGCAAATTTTAATAATATAGGATCCTTAACCACTAATGCACCAGTAAAAGTATCAGGATTTACAGTTGGAAGAGTTACGTCAATTGGATTAGATCCTAAAACATATCAAGCAAGAGTACGTATGACCATAGATAAAAAATATGAATTCACTACAGATAGTACCGCAGAAATATTAACAACAGGATTACTTGGTGAACAGTATATTGGTTTACAATCTGGTGGAGATGTTGATTATCTGAAAAATGGTGATACAATTAGTATTACGTCATCAGCTATGGTTCTAGAGCAGCTTATTGGAAAATTTATGACAAGCATGGGCTCTAAATAAGTCATTATCGTATAATAAATTTATTTAATTTATCAAATTTAGGAAGTATTTTACATCATGAAAAAATTATCAATTTTAATGTTAGCACTAGGAATTAGTTGTAATGTTTTTGCCGATGATTTAACTACAGTAAGTGTAACTGCACAAGACTGTGATAACGGTAGCCCTTGTAATGTAATCAAAACAAGTGCTAATACTTTAAGTCAAGCTATTAATCAAAATATTTCAAATCAACAAGCTCAAACAATGATACAAAATAGTATTATTCCGCAATTTGATTTCACTTTAATGACTCGATATGCAATGGGACGTAATTGGCAACAAGCTAACAGTACACAACAAGCACAAATAGTTGATTTATTTAAACAAATGCTTATTAACTCATATTCAACAGCACTTTCTAAATTTAAAGGTGCACAAGTTGCAATCACTAATAGCAAATTAGGTGATAAACCAAATAAAGCAATGGTAAATAGTACAATTACCATGCAAAATAGCAGCGGTAAAGCACAACCGGTAAATGTTGAATATGACTTAGCTAAAATTGGTTCAGCTTGGAAAATTTATGATGTTAAAATCGAAAATGCTAGTATTGTAGCAACATACCGCAATCAATTTAATGACATAATACAGAAAGACGGAGTCAATGGCTTAATTAGTCAATTGCAAACAAAAGTAAATAATATCAAAGCAAAATAATGAATAATATATTTACCCTACCTATCTCTTTAGATAAATCAAACGTTATGCAGTATTTAGATAGAATTAACAAATACTCAAGCAATATTTCTGAAGAAGTCATTATTAACTGTAGTGAGGTAGAAGATATTGATTCAGCAGGAATAGCTCTTTTAGTAGAATTATCGCAGTATAAAACAAAATATAAATTTGTAAATTTAAGTATTAGTATCCAAAATCTGTGTCATTTATACCAAATTTCATTTGATAAATAAACAATGCATATCAAGAAAACTATTGTAAATATAATTTGCGGAGCTCTTTTGGTCGGTTGCGCTACTAGCCATAACGTTAATGATCCTTATGAAAATTATAATCGAGATGTATTTACATTTAATATGACAATGGATAAGTATGTTCTACGCCCTACTACGGTTGGATATACTTATATTCCTGAACCGATTCGCAACTCTGTAACAAACTTTTATATTAATTTAAGAGATTTCGTTAGTTTGGGAAATGATATTTTTCAATTAGATGGTATGAATACAATGCAAACAACAATGCGCATTAGTATTAATACGGCATTTGGAATTTTAGGCTTAATTGATGTTTCATCAGAGCTAGGTTTACCTGAATATCAAAATACATTTGGTAATACGATGAAATTTTGGGGTTGGGAAGACAGCAAATACTTCTTAGTACCATTCTTAGGTCCTGGTACAGTCAGAGATCAATTGGGAATTGCACCAGATATTTACTTTAATCCATTATTCTATATAATTAGCGATCCAGTTATATCATGGGGAATTTTAGGCATTGACCAATTAGATAACCGTTCTAAGTACCTAGGTCAAGACGAGTTATTGGAACAAACACTTGATCCATATGCAACAGTACGTGATTTATATCTGCAAAAAAATGGATATTTTAAATATCCAACCGCAGAATCAAGCAATGATTCTGAATCCAGTAATATTGACGATCTAATTGATAGTGAAAATGGTGAATCTACACCTAAAGTTAATCATCCCAAATCTGACTCAACAGATATTGATGCATTAATTGAGGATGAAAACAACCACCCACAAAACAAAACAGAGTCAAATACATGAGCTTTAATACCATCTAATTAAAGCTCATTGTATCAACTTAGAACAACCAACAACCTATTACTTAACTAAACCTAAAGTTGTTGCAACCGCATTACTTGCTGTGTTATTATTTAATGTATCATAATGGCTATCCCACATCATAAAACCAGCAACTTTTTGATTATAAGGGCTACTTTCTAGCTGAGAATAAACCTGTTGAATTATCTGTGGGTCAGGATAAAATCCTGACATAGCAGCACTTTCTGCAGCAGGTATACCAATAATTAATTTGTTCATTGGCACACCATCAAAACCACTTATAGGTGTGATTCCCCAATTGCTAGGGAAAATAGTTAACGGTGAGTTTACCCAATTTAAATAACTATTTCCAATATAATCAACACTCGTTTGATTTGCATTATATACAGGACTACCGCCATACCAATTATTATAGTCTTGTTGCATAACTAAAGTAATTGAATTAATAGAACTTTCTAATACTGGAACGAAAAAATTCCAGTAAGCAACAGTTACACTAACAGTTGATGGTGGAACAGATGAAGCTTGATACACTCCAACATTTTGCGGAGCAATTGTAATTACCGCTGACTCACCCAAAGCTTGACGTAAAATATTAATAGTATCAGAAACTTGTTGTGGTGTTGCCATACCATTTTCAATATCCAAATCAACCCCATTTAAATTATATTGCTGAACCACTTGTGCAACACTATTTACAAACGTTGTAGGATTAGCAAATACAGTAGTCCAATCTACATTTTGACCACCAACAGAAATTAATACCTGCTGACCATTATTTTGCCATTCTGTCACCAAATTAGTTGGCCAATTTGCCGAATCAACACTAATGCCTCCATCACTATTAACATTTGCAAAAGCCATCACAACGTGAGTTGCAGCAGGATTCACATCATTAGTTGATGATTGACCACAGAAATCACTACCAAACCCACACCAATACTCAACCATATATGGACCATCATTTGAATTAGTTTGTAATTGAATGTCGATTCCATTGCTATTATCTGATAATGTTTTTTTATTTGGCATAGCTAATGATACTTTATCAGAAACAGATGTGGTTGGTTTGAATTCTAATGTAAAAGAACAAACTTGCCCTGGTGCAATGCTACTACCGCAACTACCGCTATTAGCTAACTTTAATCCAGAAATATATTTATCAAATTCAATATCATTTAAATTTATGTTTGAATCACCTGTATTCTTAATAAATACGGCTTGTTTTGTAACTTGATTAACATGAGTATTAAGTGTCAAATGAGACAATGGCACTCTAGCCTGACTATCAGCATAAAACCGCACACTTTGAGTACTGGTACCAGTTGTATTTTGACTAGTACCTGAATTACATGCAACAACTGCAACAGCAGACAGTGCCAACATTATTGAGTTGACAATTTTTTTAGTATTCATAATTTCCTCGTTAATAGTGGTTAAAATAATAGAATAACATAGTAACACATCAGCAGATACAAAATAAAGACCATATTTTATAAGTGACTGTTCTTGTAAATAAATATCTTTAAATTTTAGCAAAAGCGTTGCATTAATGCTACAAATCAAACAAAAAATATTTATTACCTATTTAGATTCAAGATAAATAACTACGCTCCATAAATTACCACTCTAAGCGTTGGCTAATTCAATAACTCACAATTTTGTGTAACAAAATAATATTTTTGATATATAATCTAACTCGAATAAATAAACATATAAAGAAAGAGTTTTTAATCATGAGTTTAAATCGTCCGTCAGGTAGACTAAATAATCAATTACGAAATATTAAAATTACCCGCAATTACACCAAACATGCAGAAGGATCTGTGTTAATTGAGTTTGGTGATACTAAGGTAATTTGCACTGCTAGTGTAGAAGAAACCGTTCCACCATTTTTAAAAGGCAAAAGACAAGGTTGGGTTACAGCCGAATATGCAATGCTACCTCGTGCAACAAATACTCGTAATAAACGAGAAATATCACAGGGTAAACCAAACTCGAGAAATCAAGAAATACAACGCCTAATTGGGCGTAGCTTACGAAGCATAGTAAACCTAAAGGTACTTGGAGAACGACAAATTACAATAGATTGTGATGTCATTCAAGCAGATGGTGGAACTCGTACTGCAAGTATAACTGGTGCCTATGTTGCACTTTACGATGCAATAAGTTATTTAATTAATACAGAAAAACTAACCATTACCCCATTAACTAGTGGTCTTGCAGCTATTTCTGTTGGTATTTATAATGGTCACCCAATATTAGATCTAGACTACGCTGAAGATAGTAGCTGTGACACAGATATGAATGTTGTAATGAATACAAATGGCGGTATAATTGAAATCCAAGGAACTGCAGAACAAGAAGCATTTACACGACAAGAATTAAATAAATTAATTGATTTAGCTGAAATAGGAATTAAACAATTAAATATATGTCAACAAAATGCCCTTAATCAGCAATTTTAAAGATAAAAAACAATAAATAATACATTTTTATAAAATTTTATTTGTTTATAAATCAGTAAATTAATAAATAATACTCGAGTATTTATAAAATAATTAACAAAAAGACTTGCAATATTCTTTAACAAATGGCATAATACTGTTCTCGCAGCGCAAAAAGATAGCGCGGAAGAAAGCGGGCGCTTAGCTCAGTTGGTAGAGCATCTGCCTTACAAGCAGAGGGTCATAGGTT
>DYTA01000018.1 GCA_020726205.1 Nitrosospira multiformis | reverse complement strand
TGCTTTAGCATTGGTGGATAATGCAATAAAATGCTTAGCAATTGCTGCAGTATTATTACCTGTTTGCCCTAAGAACCATCTACGAGCACTATGTGCATTAGTCATAGTTTCTTGAGTTGTAAATGTTTTTGATGCAACTACAAATAATGTTGTTTCAGGATCAATATCAGCTATAATATCATTAAACATGTAACCATCAACACTTGACATAAAGTGAATATTCATACCAAATTTTCGGTATGGTTTCAAGGCTTGTGTAATCAATACTGGACCTAAATCTGAACCGCCAATTCCAATATTCACGATCGTTTTAATTTCTTTACCTGTATAACCAACGTGTTTACCGGTATGGATATTTTCACAAAAATTAGCCATTTGAACTTTTACTGCATTAATATCAGGCATTACATTATTACCATCAACCAAAATGCTTTCTTTATCACTGCGCAATGCAGTGTGTAACACGGCACGATCTTCTGTATTATTAATTCGTTCACCACTAAACATTGCTTGAATTTTTTCACTTAATCCACGACTTTTAGCCAATTCAACCAATAAATTGATTGTATCTTCATTAATTTTATTTTTAGAAAAATCATAATAAATTCCATTATATTGCAAACTAAATTGCTCTGAACGCAACGGATTTTTATTAAATAAACTTACTAAATTTTCTTGAGAAATTTTTGTTTGATTATCTTTTAAAGACTTTAAAACTTGTTCCATGATAACTCCCGTTAAAATTATTGTTGATAAATAGCACTCAGTGGTGGTACGTCTTGTTTAATTCGTGCTGTTTGTTCAAGTTGATTTATTTTCATATAAAAATTAAAAAAATCAATATTTTTTTGTTTCAGAACATTTAGTTGTTGATTTTGCTTATTTTCAGCTGTTAATTTTACTTGTTGCGCAAATTGATAACTACTTTCTGCGCTCATCATTTTTATAATTTGATTTTTATTATCAACAAATTTAATAGATGTTATGTTAATTGATAAAATTTCTATACCTTTATTTGATAATAAATATTTACTTTGCGTAGATAATTTTTGCATAAAATCAGTACTACTTGTAGAGTTTTTTGCAACTAATAAAACCTTAGACTCTATATCTTGCGACAAGTCAATTGCAAACTGCTTCATTGAATTAGATTGTATATATTTCATATAATTTTGTACTTGATACACCTTCCAAACCATATTAATTTCTGCTATATATTGAGAGCCATCTTTTAATCTAATTGTATTAGTCGTAGAAATATCTGAATTGCGTTGGTTTGAATAAACATAAGTCAAATCACCATAAAACGGAAACTTCCAATGTAATCCAGAATCAAAAACTTGCATATTATTATCAAATGAAATTACAGCAAACTCATGCTCATCAACAATAAAAAAACCAGATGCACCAAACCCAAATAAAAGTATAAATAGTAATAATAAAATACGCATACTCTAACGACTCCTAAATTCACGTTGACGATCGACGGTTCGATTTAAGTTTCGTCCAATTTGACTACTTTGTTGAATTTCACTTAAACTAGTACTATTTGTATTATTACAAAACAGAATAAATTGAGATTCAGTTAAATTTAATAAAGGATAAGACTCCATAAGATTTGATTCTTTAGGTAATGTACTCAATAATTTATAATATAATAACTCTGTAATAGCAGTTTTATTTGCTTGATATTGAGGCAATAAATAATTAAAATCCGTTGTTATATGTTGAGTTCTATTTTCTATAAATTTTGCATAATCATATGCTTGATCTATTATAATTGAACTTGATTCACTATTTAATGGTTGAATCATTTTAAAATTTGTAGTATCTTTAGAAATTGCTACATTTTTAATCTGATCAATAGCTATTCCATACTTAGCAAAAAATAAATTACTCGTTTCCAAAATTTTAGAAAGCATATCTGAATTACTAGTCGTCAATAACTGAGATGAGTCATGCATTAAAAAGTAATTTTGAATCTGCGTCACAGTTAACCATTCAACTTTTTGATCTAAATCATTAGTCTCTTGATAAAAATTAATAAAATATTTCTTTGGATCAATAACATGATAAATAATAACACCAGATACTTTTAAATTCATATTATTTTTAGTTACTAAGATAGTTGAATTGCTACTTTCTTGTCCAAAATTAATTATATTTTTATCTGCATCAATAAGTTCAACTGATGAAAATGGATACGGTGCAGAAACACCAATAGTCATCCCTGAAACAACTTTATTTATTTCACCACGTTTAAAAATTAATCCATAACTAGCATCAGGAACATAGTATAAACCAGTTAATAACCATAAAAATATTGCCATTAACACAAAAATAATACTAAATTTTGTATTGCTAGGCATTTGATTATGTTGCTTATGATAAATTATTTGATTCTTTAGTGATTTCTTTCCCATAAGCTTACCTAACCAATGGTTCAAACGATCGATTATACTATTAGAAGATGATTTATCGTATTTTCCATGGTTCATAAACTAGATCCTGTTGTTTTTGAGTATTAGTTGCATTTATATCAGTTAATTTTTCTATAATTGCTTGTCTTAATAGATTAAGACCTAAATTATTTTGAGCAGAAAGAAAAACTGCAATAGGCTGACCTAGGTCATTATATTCAATATGAGGTTCAATCTCATCTACCAAATCAATCTTATTATAAACTATCAATTGAGGAATACCATCAGCATCAATATCTTTTAATACATTATTAACATCTGTAATATGTCTCTCTCTAGTTGAGTGTGACATATCAACAACTTGTAATAATAAATTAGCATGTACAGTTTCCTCTAATGTTGCTCTGAAAGCAGCAACTAATTTAGCTGGCAAATCACGAATAAAACCTACTGTATCAGAAATAACTATCTCATTATTCTCTGCTAAAAATAAATGACGAGAGGTTGTTTGTAATGTCGCAAACAAGCGATCTTCTGCATACACATTAGCCTTAGTTAAAGCATTAAACAAGGTTGATTTACCAGCATTAGTATAACCGACAATAGAAACAGAATTCATACCGTTTTTTAAACGAGATTTGCGCTGAGTATCTCTTTGCTTCACAATCGCATCAAGTCTACGTCTAAGTTTTACAATTTTATCTGCTATTGCCCTTTTATCTAGTTCAATTTGCTTCTCACCTGGACCACCTGTCATACCATAACCACCACGTTGACGCTCTAAATGAGTCCAACGACGAACAAGTCTAGTTGCTAAATATGATTGTTGAGCCAGTTCTATTTGCAAAATACCTTCATTAGTTGTAACTCTAGCCGCAAAAATATCTAAAATTAACTGGGTACGGTCAACAATTCTTATATCAGTTAAAATGCGATCTAAATTTCTTTCTTGTACAGGCATTATATTATGATTAATTAATAATACTTTAGGTTTTAATGAGTCGCAAATAGTTTTTATTTCATCTAATTTACCACTTCCTACAAAATAATGTGGATCTGGACGAGCACGATTAGCTGTAATAACCTGTAATATTTTATAACCATATGACTCGGCAAGTGAAACAGCTTCCGCTACATCCTCGTCAAAATCTAAATTATGATCTATATTTATTGCTACTAAAACAGCGCTTGGTTTTTCTTTGGATAGTATATCTTCTGTCATTGATTATTTTGCTAACGCAGCCTCATTCTCAAAAATATTGGTTGAAAATCCTCTTGATGGGACAATTGTTGAAATTGCATGTTTATAGATTAGTTGATTAACTGTTCCATCACCATCTCTTAAAACAACTACGTATTGATCAAATGAAGCTACAACTCCAGATAACTTTATTCCATTAATAAGATAAATAGCAACCCTAATTTGCTCTTTACGTAAACTATTTAAATACGGATCTTGAAGATTTACTGTTTGTTTAGACATAACATACCTTTCTATATATATTAAATTAATGAAGTAACTTTATACGTAATTAATAATTACTTGTTAAATTAATCCAGACTAACCGAAGAATCATCATTTGCAGGCATTGTTTGATCAACAGGCACATCATGCTCATTAGGTAAAGGATTATTCATTTCAGTTTGATAGCTCGCACACGCACTAATGCTTGATAATAGTACAGATAGAACACCCCAAATCAAAATAAACTTTAATATTTTCATTATTTTTTATACCTATTTTCAGCTTTATTTTTTATTTTCTGACGCTGTAATAACCCTGGTTTAATATATTCTTCTTTTTTATCATCAAATGGATTTTCGCTGTTTTTGTATTCAATTCTTAGCGGTGTACCTACTAAATCAAAGACTTTTCTAAAAGAGCGCTCCAAATATTTTGTATAAGCCTTTTGTACGGATAATAAACTATTTCCATGAATTACTACAATAGGTGGATTTGAACCACCTTGATGCGCATAACGCATTTTAGGTCTAAAATTACCTTTATGAGTTGGAGGCTGGCGATTTACAGCCTCTTTTAAAACTCTAGTTAATTTAGGTGTTGAAAACTTCACAAAAGCTGAAGTATAAGCAGCACTAATTGAATCAAGTAGATCATTCGTACCTTTTTTGTAAAGTGCAGAAATATAACAATATTTAGCAAAATCTAAGAAATGTAATTTTTCTTTTACATCATCTTTAATTTTTTGCCTTTGTTCATCATCCAAATGATCCCATTTATTAATGGCAACAACAATCGATTTACCAGCTTCAAGCGCATACCCAACAATTGTAGCATCTTGTTCTGCTATATCCAAATGAGCATCTAAAACTAGTACAACAACATTTGCTTCACTGATTGCTTGAATGGCTTTTAATACTGAATATTTTTCTAGCTTATCTGTTACTTTACCTTTACGACGAATACCTGCGGTATCAATAATTGTAAACTTCTTATCGTTACGCTCAAAGTCAATATAAATACTATCTCTTGTTGTACCTGCTTCATCAAAAGCGATAACTCGCTCCTCTCCCAAGATAGTATTAACCAATGTGGATTTACCAACATTTGGTCATCCTATCACTGCAAAAGTAATTTTATCTGATTGTTCTTCGTCGTCAGTTACATTTTTAAAACCACGTAATACATCATCAATAAGCTTATGCACTCCATCACCATGTGTTGCTGAAAGAGGATACATATTTTCAAGTCCAAGTTCATAAAAGTCACTAATTGCAATAACTTTATCAACACCTTCAACTTTATTAATAGCAACATAAATAGGTTTATTCAATGTCCGCAGCTTATTAGCAATTAACCGATCTTGTGGAGTCATTCCATTACGACCATCAACCATAAAAATTACTGCATCAGCTTCGTAAGTAGCCTGTTCTGACTGACGAGCCATTTCAAGCATTACACCACTTTCTATCAATGGTTCAAAACCACCCGTGTCAACCAAAATATATGGCTTGTGACCAATACGACCTATTCCATAATGACGATCTCGAGTCAACCCTGGAAAATCAGCAACTAAAGCATCTCTACTTCTAGTTAAACGATTAAATAACGTTGATTTGCCAACATTTGGTCTTCCAACCAATGCGATTGTAGGCTTCATAAATTTCCTTAATAATTTTTAATTTGTACAAGGTATCCATTTGCAGATTGATACACAATACCACTATCACGAGTTACAGGTTGCGATATTCCAGACAATAGATACGTGCTTACCCTTGCCATCTCATGTCCATCATTTCGATTAAACATATGAACATAACCATCATTATCTACAACTAGTATACCATTTCCTTCAAGTGCAGGAGTACTCAAAGAGCGATATTGCAGTGTTTTATTCTGCCATACCTGAGCTCCAGTTGCCTTATCAAAGGCATAAACAATACCATCTTGAGAAACGGCATAAACATTTTGTTCATCAACAACAACTCCATTTGTAGTGCTAAATTTTTTCTGCCAAATAATATTACTTGACATCGCATCTACACAAGATAATTTACCATTATATGTGGCAACATAGAGAGTTTTATTATCTAAAACAGGTCTCATTCCTATATCTGTAATCTTATCTAAGTCAGTTGATCCTTCAGGAACTGCAACATAATTTTCCCAAATTGGAGTTCCACTGACCAAGTTAATTAACGCTAATTTACCACCAGGAAGCCCAACCACAACAACCTCATTACCAATCACTAAAAATGAATTTTGCACCCGTAAAGTTAATGGAGGAATGGGTTTTTGGTATACCCAAAGCGGAGCTCCAGTTGCTGTATCAAAAGCTAAAACCTGAGCATCATTAGTTCTTACTATTACAACATTACTGGTTGCTTGAGGTGCTTCGAGAGAAATTGTTGGTAATGGGGTTTGCCATTTAATTTTTCCAGTTCCTTTATCAATAGCAATCAATAAAGAATCTTTAGTAGTTACAAAAATGTTACTAGTAGAAACTCCAACTCCGCTAGATAACTTTTTATCAATAGTAAATTGATTAATAATACTACCATCGGTAGGATCAATTTTATAAATATCACCATCGAAATCAGCAGTAAAAATAGCATTATCATAAATAGTTGGAACAAAGCTTCCTGCATCACTATTATTTAATTTACTCTGAACCCAACCTTGCTGTAGTTTTACTTCATTACTAATTTTTGGCATTGGTAATGGTTGAGGTGAATTATCTGAAGCACAAGAAATTAAACCAGTAGCTACTAAACCACTGGTTAAAACTAGTAAAATTCGTTTAAACAATCGATTAACCCCCAATTATATCTAATTTCATTTGAATAGCTTGCTGAGTTGATGGATCATTTGCTGCTTTTTGCAATCCCTCTTTGTATGCATCACGTGCCTTAGCTAAATCATCTTGAGCAATATACATATCACCTCGACCTTCATAAAATAAGCCATCAAAAGCTAAATCATGTTTTGTTTTTAGCATTTCACGAGCTTTATCAAACTTATTTTGATCAATATAAACACTAGCTAATCTCAATATAGCTATACTCTGTAAAGATTTATCACTAGCATTTTCTTTAGTCCAAATTAAATATTTTTCTGCTTTAGCTAGATCTTTATTATCAAAAGCTATTTTTGCTGCTTGCAAAGTTGCCATTGCAGTATATTCTGTTTTAGGTAAATTGCTCATCAAATTATCTGCAGTAGAATAAACTAAATTTGTATTACCACTTGTCATTGCACCGCTAAATTTTTCATATATTTTTGCTGCATCTTGAGCTTGGCTTTGCTGGTGCCAATTATATATTGAGCTTCCAATATAACCAATAATTAGTATAGCCACTAGACCAACAATATATTTACCCCAATCACGCCAAAAATATTTTACATTTGCTATTTGTTCTTGTTCATTTAAATCAAAATGTGCCATCTAAATACCCTGCTATTTTAAAATTTTACTAATATATTCTACTATTAAATCGCAATTTACAATCTCTTGAGTCTGCTCACCCATTAATTTTATCACAACTTGGCTATTTGTAACCTCGTTTTCTCCAATTACTATACTAATTGGCGCACCAGAGTTATCTGCTTTTTTAAATTGAGATTTAAAACTGCCCCCACCTAAATTTTGAACAACATTAAACCCTGACTTTCTTAATTCATTAGCAATTAACATCGCATAACTAGCTGTGCCATTTCCTTCATTAACAATAAAGATATCTGGGCTTAGCTTAGTTGGCAAAGAATTTTGAGCATCTAAACTAAGCAATAAACGTTCAAGGCCAATTGCATAACCTATTGCAAAATTATCTTTTGCACCTAATTCAGCAACCAATGGATCATATCTACCGCCACCACAAACCGTTGATTGTGAACCTAAATCACTGCTAATCCATTCAAATACTGACAAATTATAATAATCTAGTCCACGAACTAAACGTGGATTTTCGATATAATTAATCCCAAGAGCATCAAGCCCAGATTTCCAACCATTATAATGGCACAATGAATCATTATCCAAACAATCAATTAATTTAGGTGCATTCATTACTAACTCTTGTAATGCAGGATTTTTAGTATCCAAAATACGCAATGGATTAGTATATAATCTACGTTTAGCTTCATCATCTAATAAATCAACGTATTGTTCAAAATATTCAATTAACGCTTGACGATGAATAGCTCGCTCTTCTTTATTTCCAAGACAGTTAATATGTAATTCAATATTTTTTAATCCTAATATTTTCCAAAGATGATTTAGCATTAAAATTATTTCACAATCAATATCAGGTCCTTTAAATCCTAATGCCTCAACACCTAATTGATGAAACTGGCGATAGCGTCCTTTTTGTGGGCGTTCGTGACGAAACATTGGCCCAATATACCAAAGCTTTTGTGTTGCATTGTATAATAAATTATGTTCAACTGCTGCCCGTAAAGTACCCGCAGTTCCTTCTGGACGCATAGTTAAAGTATCACCATTTAGGCTATCAATAAAACTATACATTTCTTTTTCAACAATATCAGTTACTTCACCAATAGATCGAGTAAATAGCTTAGTATCTTCTAAAATTGGGGTACGAATATTTTCATAACCATATTGTTTCAACCATAGATGGAATTTATTTTCTAACCACAACCAGCGATGTGAATCACCTGGCAACAAATCATTCATTCCTTTAACACCAACTATTTTTTGTGCTTTTTCTTTCATTTTTCACCTATTTTAATTCATTATAATTTTAGGGAGTGTACTGTGGGTTGACTTCAATTAATTTTATTCCGTAATTGTATTTGAGCTTATAGGTTAAAAATTATCAAAACAGCCACTAACTTGCTCTCTTATATAAAGTAGTTTACGCACTATATTTCTTCATAACATAGTTATCAACAATTACTTGAAACTCTTCAGCGATATGATCACCTTTTAATGTGACAGATTTTTCTCCATCAATAAAGACAGGCGCAACTGGTGACTCATCTCTTCCTGGTAAACTAATACCAATATTAGCAAGCTTAGACTCCCCTGGACCATTTACAACACACCCCATAACAGCAACTTTCATTTCTTCAACACCTGGATATTTTATTTTCCATAATGGCATCTGATCTCTCAAGTAGGTTTGAATTTTTTCTGCTAATAGCTGAAAATAATCACTTGAAGTACGTCCACAACCAGGACATGAGGTTACTACAGGTGCAAAAGATCTCAATCCTAATGATTGTAATATTTCTTGCGCAACTATAACCTCTTGTACTCGACTTTCATTAGGTCTAGGAGTTAGTGAAACACGTATAGTATCACCAATCCCATCTTGTAGAATCAATGATAATGCAGCAGTGGAAGCAACAATTCCCTTAGCACCCATCCCAGCCTCTGTTAAACCAAGATGCAATGGAAAGTTACAACGACTAGCTAAATCACGATACACTAAAACTAAATCTTGAACATGACTAACTTTACATGATAATAAAATTTTATCTGAAGGTAATCCTAATTCAATCGCTTTATCGGCACTTTGAATTGCAGACTCAACTAGCGCTTTACGCATAACAACTTCAAGACTGTGCGGTTGGCTTTGTCGAGCATTTGTATCTAACATATTAGCTAATAATTGTTGATCTAAAGATCCCCAATTAACACCAATTCTAACTGACTTATTATACTCCTTGGCTGTATTAATCATATATGCAAATTGTTCATCACGCTTTGCACCTTTACCGATATTACCAGGGTTAATTCTATATTTAGCTAAATATTTAGCACAATCAGGATTCTCAGCCAGAATTTTGTGTCCATTAAAATGAAAATCTCCAACAATTGGTACGTTTATACCCATATCAGTTAAGCGTTCACAAATTTCACGTACTTTAGCCCCAGCTGCTAACGTATTAACAGTAATTCTAACAATTTCAGAGCCAGCTCTTGCCAAATCGGCAATTTGTAAAGCTGTTTCTAACGCATTTTCTGTATTAGTATTGGTCATTGATTGAACCACAATAGGATTATTACCACCTATTCTTACATTACCAACATTTGTTATTAATGTTTTACGTCGACTATACATTGTAACATCTCACTTAAATTTAATTATTTTAAAAAAATTTTCATACCAGCTTTAATATTAGCAGATTTAATTTTATTAATTTGCTCAAGTTGTTTAACTGTTGTATTATTTTTATTTGCTATAGAAAATAAAGTATCACCTGATTTCACATATACGTAATTAGGAACTAAATTAGACTGACTAACTGGTTGAGAACTCACTTTACGTATGCTAATTACACTGCTACGTTTTAAACTAGCTGTTTGATTTAGCATATTTTTTTTAAATGGAGCAGGAGAACCGTAACGAGTTAAATACTTTTGTGCTTCTTGAGTATTAGAATAATTAGAAACCAATAGCTGACCGATTGTATTTCTATAAGAAACATACTCATGTGTTCTCATTGGGTCAGTATTACTATCAATTAAAGCCTGTAAAATTTGAATATGTAGCCACATAATTGATGGTGTTTGTGAACCACTAAACTTGCTTAAATAAAAATTTGCTAAAGCATAGTTTTTTTGCTCAAATTGCAATTTTGCTAAAGAAATATAAGTATCAGGTGGAGCACTACGATAACTTAACGCTTTAAGGAAATCGGCATTAGCTAAATCAATTTTATTTTGTTTATAAAAACAACTACCACGGCTATAATAACCTATTTCTGGATTATAGTACAATGGGTTTTCTAGTGCTAAATTGAAATTAGTTAACGCACTATCATAGTTTTTATTTTCACATAAAAATACTGCGTAATTAACATATGCTTCAGAATAATTACTCTTCAAATCAATAGCTTTAATGAAATCATTTTCTGCAAAAGTTATTTTTCCTAATTGTTGATAAATCATAGCTCTAATCATATAAGCTCTGGCATTATCAGGTAAAGTCTGAATAGCTAGATTAACCCGCTCTAATGCCACTTGTGGTGCATTATGTTTCTGATACTCTACAGCTAAATCAACGTAAGTATCTGATAGTTTATTTTTATCCACAATATTATTTTGAACTGTTCCATCACTATTAATTGTTTTAGTAACACAAGCACTTAAACAACTAAAGCTAATAACACAAGCTAATGCTGATAAAAAGCGCATTCTATACCTCAGTTAAAGGAATAAAATTTTTCCATTTTTCTTGACGTTTTGTTTTGTCTTGTACCTTACCAACTAGCTGACCACATGCTGCATCGATATCATCACCTCTAGTTTTACGAACTGTCGTTATATAACCACCATTTTGTAAGACTTTTTGAAATTTTAAAATTTGTTCCCAACTAGATGATTCAAAACCAGAATTCGGAAAAGGATTAAATGGAATTAAGTTAAATTTACATTCTAAACCTTTCATTAGTTTAGTTAACTCTCTAGCATGTTCTAATTTATCATTAACATCTTTAAGCATAACATATTCAAATGTAATATAATTTTTTGGTGATTTTTCTAGATATCTTTTACATCCAGCAACTAATTCAGCAATTGGATATTTTTTATTAATAGGTATAATTTTATCACGGACTTCGTCATTAGAAGCATGTAAACTAATAGCCAAGGCAACAGGACAGTCTTCTGCTAGCCAATCAAACCGAGAAACTACGCCGCTAGTAGAAAGAGTAAGCTTACGTTTTGATAAATTATATGCATTATCATCAAGCATTATTTTCATTGCATCAATTACATTTTCATAATTAACTAACGGCTCCCCCATTCCCATCATTACAACATTTGTAATAAGTTTTTCACCTTTAGGATCTTTTCCTAAACGACGATTTGCCCACCATAATTGACCAACAATTTCACCACTAGTTAGATTACGGTTAAATCCTTGACGCGCAGTTGAACAAAATTGACACTCTAAGGCACAACCAACTTGAGATGAGACACACAGAGTTCCTCTACCTTCTTCAGGAATAAAAACAGCTTCAATTTTATTGCCACCGCTAACTTCAAGCGCCCATTTACGTGTTCCATCAGTAGAAATTTGTTCAGAAACTAGTTGAGGAGCCTCAATAGTAGCAATTTGCTCTAAAGTAGCACGTAATGACTTAGCAATATCGGTCATTTCATCAAAATTTTGTGCACCATAAACGTGCAACCACCGAAAAACCTGTTTTGCCCGAAATTTTTTTTCACCAATTTCTACAAAAAACTGTTCTAATTTTGGTAGAGTATAATTTAATAAATTTATTTTCATATTCAATCAATAAAAGTGTGGTTATTTGCTAATACATAAACACAGCAAATAACCACTTAATATTTAACGTGTTCTAGGACATAACTCAGAGGTAGCAAAAAAATACGCAATCTCAATTGCAGCATTTTCCTCACTATCTGAACCATGCACAGCATTTTCTGAAATTGAGTCAGCAAAATCAGCGCGAATTGTTCCAGCATCAGCTTTTTTAGGATCTGTAGCTCCCATCAATTCTCGATTTTTAAGTACTGCATTTTCACCTTCAAGAACTTGAATCATAACAGGACCAGATGTCATAAACTCAACTAGTTCCCCAAAAAATGGACGATCTTTATGAACCTCATAAAATCCTTCCGCTTCTTGTTTTGATAAGTGTTTCATCTTAGCTGCAATTATTTTTAAACCAGCTTGTTCAAAACGTGCATAAATTTGACCAATAACATTTTTGGCTACAGCATCTGGTTTTACAATCGAGATAGTTCTTTCTAAATTCATATGATAATTTACCTTTTTATATTTTATATCTTAGCACTAAATTTTAACATAATAACTGTAAAAAATAACCACGGTTTATTAGTGGCTATCTTTTTATACCACATAAACTAATGTGTTATTTTTGAGTATATATTTTTACCAACTCAAGTAATAGTTTAAATGGACGACCTGTACTACCCTTAGCTTCAGCTGTAGAAGCTGTTCCTGCTACATCTAAATGAGCCCACTTATAGTCAGTAAACTCTTCTAAAAAACATGCGGCAGTAACACTACCAGCTTTTCCACCCCATCCACCAATATTTAATAAATCAGCATGATTACCTTTTAGTAATGCACGGTATTCATCAAATAGTGGCATTCTCCAAACTTTATCACTAGCTTTAATCGAAGCTTGTTGAATAGCAATATTTAATTCTTCATCATTTACATACAAACCACTTGCAACAGAGCCTAATGCAATTACGCAAGCACCAGTTAATGTGGCAACATCAACCACAAATTCAGGATTTAAGGATTTGGCATAATGAAGAGCATCGCATAAAATTAAACGACCTTCTGCATCTGTATTTAAAATTTCAATAGTTTTACCAGCCATACTAGTTACAATATCACCTGGTTTTTGGGCATTTCCAGCAGGCATATTTTCACAAGTTGGTACCAAAACAGTTAGGTTAATACTTAAACCTAAACTCGCTACTGCCGCAAAAACACCTAATACCGTTGCTGCACCGCACATATCGTATTTCATATCGTCCATATTTGCACCAGGTTTTAAAGAAATACCACCTGAATCAAAGGTAATACCTTTTCCAACCAAAACTACAGGCTTAACATTCTTTTTTAAACCTTTATATTCAAGCTTGATAAATTTAGGTTCCTCAATAGATCCTTTAGCAACACCCAGAAATGCATTCATCCCCATTTTACGGATTGCTTTTTCATCAAAAATTTCTACTTCAACATTTTTATTTAATTTTTTGAAATCTTCAGCA
The DNA here is from genome assembly GCA_020726205.1 of Nitrosospira multiformis. Taxonomy (GTDB): domain Bacteria; phylum Pseudomonadota; class Gammaproteobacteria; order Burkholderiales; family UBA11063; genus Aquella. Next base: position 920 of record DYTA01000018.1, on the reverse strand, counting down.
ACATTAGCTAAATAAGTCGGCGTAGCAATATTTGATGGATTATTTGCTAAATCACGTACTACAAAATAACCGCCAAGAATTGCAATCGCATTTTTTAAGTTTTGATTAATATTTTCTTCTGTGATAACATTTATTTTGCTTAACTCTAATTTTATTTTTTGTGATTTAAAATCATCAAAATAATATAACCCATTAATAAAATCAACTATATATCGTTCAACACAATCGCCAAAGCTGATATTTAAAGACTCTAATGAAATACCATCGAATATAAAATTAATTTCTTTAATTAACCTTGAAGAAATAAATTTAGACAAAGCTACAGCACTAGCTGTTAGGTTATCAAAATTTAGCTTTTCACTACTACCTAAACTAACTAAAATTTGATTGTTATACGTAGTAATTGATCCTACTGCATCCATTTTATCAATTAATTCTGACTTAGCATTATTGTTAGTTATACTTTGATAAATTTCAGTAGCATTTTGTTCAAAACAAAATTTAACATCAAAGCCATCAGCTCCAGAAGCTTTCGTATTTAACGAAATTTTTGAATGTTTAAATTTAAACTGCATGACAAGCACCTTTCTATATTAAAGCGTAGTGTGTTAAAATATATCCAATTACATTATTCTAGCACTATTACCATGTTAATAAAAAACGTTTTTTACCGCGAACTAGTTTCTAATGCCGCCAAAATTTTGACGGTACTGGTAATCATATTACCAATTACCGAACTATTTAAACTCCTTGATCAAGCAAGTAGTGGCAACATTCCTACCGTTACATTATTTACATTGATGCTCTATGGAACATTAGCTAGTTTTCCCATGATCTTAAATATAGCAAGTTTCTTAGCTATTGTTATAACAATAAATCGTTACTCAAAAGATCATGAGTTGGTAGTTTGGTTAGCGAGT